>DATAPK010000406.1:0-2463 GCA_036265245.1 Tepidisphaeraceae bacterium
CCGCCGATTGAACGATACGCTGGCGTGAACTTTTCTGACGGGTGCCCGGCCCCGGAAAGCCGGGAGGTCGATTCAACGTAAGCCCAGTCGTTCGAAAGACTGGGCTTCTTTTGTTTTTGGGGATGACCGAATCGGGGGAGAAGACACCGCGCGGCAGAGCCGCAATCAAATGCAACCGCCGAGGCGCTGAGTACGCCGAGCTAGACGCCGAGAAATCCTTCCTCTCAGCGCATTTCTCTGCGCTCTGGGCGACTCGGTCGCATTTCTTGTTCTTGGCGCGACCCTCGGTTCTTCAAGACTTCGTGGCGCTGTGTCAGTTCTGGTCAAGCAGCGATGCGCGGACGCGACGTGCAATGACGCAGCCGCGACTGGATGCATTGCTTGGCGCGACGCGTCGCAGCCAGCTTTGCTTTCCTCGGATACGCGCTCTCCAACAACGCGATGTGACCGGCGAGGGTTTCCAGCAGAAGCCGATGGCCCTGAGTGATCTCTGATCCCTTAACGATATGCCCCATACCAAGCCTCCCGTGGTTAAGTATCTCTTTCATCGGAATACAGCGGTTCAAAGCATGAGAAAAAGTTATCGGACGTTCGAGGCAACGCTCCAAATGACAAGGACCAGATCCCAAACAAACTCCAAATTCAAAACTCCAACGGCCTTTTTTTGAGAATTGAGCATTGGCGCTTTGAATTTGTTTGAGATTTGGACCTTGTCATTTGGAATTCTCCCGTCGATCCCTATCATCCCAACTCGTTTTTTCGTAGCGGCGACACCTGCGTCGCCACCGCATTTTCAGAAGGAAATCACCATGGCATCCCCACAAGGCAACGCGGTCATCGGCCAGTCCGGCGGGCCGACGTCGGTCATCAATCAATCGCTCGTCGGTGTCGTTCAGCAGGCGAAGAAGGCCTCCCATTTCGACAAGCTGCTGGGCGCCCAGCATGGCGTGCGCGGCGTCATCGACGAAAAATTTGTCTCGCTGAAGGAAGTGCCGGATGAATTGCTCGAACGCATTGCGATGACTCCCGCTGCGGCGCTGGGGTCGACGCGCGACAAGCCGGATCAGGCCTACTGCGAAAAAATATTCAAGGTCTTTCAGAAGAACAACGTGCGCTTCTTCTTCTACATCGGCGGCAACGATTCCTGCGATACCGCGCGGATCGTTTACGACCTATCCAAACAGGCGAATTACGATCTGAAGGTTTTTCATATCCCGAAAACCATCGACAACGATCTTCGTGTGCACGATCACACCCCCGGCTTTGGCTCCGCAGCGCGGTTCGTCGCGGCGGCGGTGCTGGGCGACAATTTCGACCAGGCATCGCTGCCGGGACTGAAGATCAACATCGTCATGGGCCGGCACGCCGGGTTTCTCACGGCAGCGTCGGTGCTGGCGCGCCGACATCCCGAAGATGCACCGCACTTGATCTATGTCCCCGAGGCGCCGCTCGCCCAGGACAAATTTCTCGCTGACGTCGATGCCGTCTACAAGAAGCATGGCCGATGCCTGATCTCGATGTCGGAAGGCGTTGCCGCGCCGGACGGAAAAGCCTGGGCGGAGAAGATGAACGAGAATGTCGAGCGCGACGCCCACGGCAACATCCAGCTGGCAGGCTCTGGCGTCGGCGATTTCTTCGCCAATCTGGCCAAGGGCAAGCTGGGCATCAAGCGCGTGCGCTCCGATACGTTTGGCTATCTTCAGCGCTCGTTTCCGGGACTTGCGGTCAGCGATGTTGACGCAAAGGAAGCGCGCCTGGTCGGCCAGATGGCGGTGAAGTATTCGACCGACGAAAAGAACGTCGAAGGTTCCATCGCCATGCGCCGCAAACCGGGCGTGAATTACCAGATCGAAACGTTCCTTACGCCATTAAGCACCGTCGCCCGCGAGACCAAGCACATGGACGCGGGCTACATCGCCAACGGCAATAACATTACGCAGGCGTTTATCGATTATGCATCGCCGATTGTCGGCAAGATGCCGGTGGTGGGAAGCTTTGATGAGCTGAAATGATCATCGAATCCTCAATGAAAACACGAGGATGTTAACCAGCGTCAGCAACCAGCAGGCGCCCACCAGAAACCTGCGCGTCGACTGCGGAAGATGGCGGATTTTTCGCCACTTCACCACCCACAGAAGCGCGAGCAATCCTTCCACCAGAAACCCCGCGGCGATGGTCAGAAAGAAGTTCCAGAATCCGCCCCCACTCCAACCCGGCCGGAGCATCGCTTGAATCGCGATGTAGATGAGCAACAGTCCACTGAACCCGGCGCCCGCCGATAACCCCACCAGCCCCGCGATCATCACACCCAGCTTGGGCTCGGCGAGATTGACGCGCAGCACCAACTGATCGCCGCATTCCGGACAACGATCGCCGACCAGATCGCGCAGGTTGTAATGACACTGCGGGCACTCAATGTCGCGACCGGCGAGGAAGGTGCGGAGCATTTCGCCGGCTTCTTGC
>DATAPK010000407.1:0-4288 GCA_036265245.1 Tepidisphaeraceae bacterium
TTGGTGTACGCCGTCTTCACGAAATCTTCGAACATGGTTCCGTAAGGCTGATTTGCATATCGCATCCGCCACTCTTCGGAAACCACGCCGCGCTCGATCTTGAAAATATCATCGCTCACCTTAAAGCTCGCCATGCGGTCCGCCTCAAGATAAATCGCCATCTGCACCTGGTTCGCTGGGATGGTATTCACATAAGCGGTCTGATCGTAAGCCGTAAACGCATTCGAATTTCCCCCCACGATGCCGATGAGCTTCATGTGTTCCTCCGGCGCGACGTGCGCGCTGCCGCGGAACATCATGTGCTCGAACATATGCGCAAACCCCTGCCGATCGGGCTTCTCATCCCGGCTGCCGACATGATAAATCACCCGCACATGCACCACCGGCGCCGTATGCAGCGGCACATAAAGCACCGTCATCCCGTTATCCAAAACTTCCCGAGTAAACGGAATATCCGCCAGCGGCTTATCGTCCGCGTGAACGGCAGGAACCAGCAGCAACAGAAACAGGCAACTCCAAATCCATCGCATCGTCCGCATTGGCATGAATGATCTCCGTATCTAATGTGGCACGAACTATATCCGAGCGGACGAGAAAAGTTACAGGGTAAGGGTCGGCAATTGTTTAGCCCTCGCGCCCACGCGAGGCAAGAAATCGCGAGATAATTGACAGTTGGAAGAACCCCGCGTGGGCGCGGGGGCTAAACGGGGGCGTGGAATTGAAACTCCCACGCCTTTGAACATAATCAACTCTAACAGCAACCCGAAAGGAAACGACAGCCTCATGAGACGTGCAAAGATCAGCATCATCGGCGCCGGAAACGTTGGCGCGACCGCGGCCCATTGGGCCGCCTCCAAAGAACTCGGCGATATCGTTCTGGTCGATATCCCCGAAATCGAAATCACCGAAAAAGACGGCACCAAGAAAAAAGTCCCCTTCACCATGCCCGCGGGCAAGGCGCTGGACTTGTATGAATCGTCTCCCATCGAAGGATTCGATTCCAAGATCATCGGCACCAGCGACTATAAAGACACCGCCGGCAGCGATGTCGTGATCGTCACCGCGGGCCTGGCGCGCAAACCGGGTATGAGCCGCGATGATCTGATCGCCATCAACACCGGCATCGTCAAGGAAGTGGCGACCAACGTCGCCAAGCATTCACCCAACGCCGTGATGATCGTCGTCAGCAACCCGCTCGACGCGATGGTCTACGTCGCATGGAAAGCCTCCGGCTTCCCCACCAAACAAATCATCGGACAGGCTGGCGTGCTCGACACCGCCCGCTATCGCTCCTTTCTTGCCGCTGAAGTCGGCTGCAGCGTCGAAGACGTGCAGGCGTTGCTTTTGGGTGGTCATGGCGATGACATGGTGCCCCTCAAACGCTACACCTTCGCCGGCGGAATCCCCATCACGCAGTTGGTGAAGCCCGACAAACTCGAAGAAATCATCAAACGCGCCCGCAATGGCGGCGCTGAGATCGTCGGCCTACTCCGCACCGGCAGCGCTTACTACGCCCCCGCCGCCGCTACCGTGCAGATGGCCGAGGCGATCATCAAAGACAAAAAGCGAATCCTCCCCTGCGCCGCCTATTGTGACAAGGAATATGGCGTCGGCGGCTTCTTCGTCGGTGTTCCGTGCGTCCTGGGCTCGGGCGGCGTTGAAAAGATCATCGAAATCGAACTTGACGCCGATGAAAAGAAGGCGTTCCAGACCAGCGTCGATCACGTGAAAGACCTGGTCAAAGTCGTCAAGATGTAAGGATGAATGTGGAAGGTTGATTGTGGAATGTGCATAGTCGATTGTTGTGGAAAACTGCAACAATTTACATTCGACATTTCACACTCAACAATCAACAATCGAGTAAGCACATGCGATTAAAAGCCGGGCTGTGGACATCTTTGTTACTGATGCTGACCTTCGGTTGCCGAACCTACACGGTCTTTCTCAAGCCGGATGAGCAGCACACGATCGATCGCGGCATCGTCGATTATCCGCCGAGCTGCGAGCTCAAGGAATTTGCCCACAATCTCAATTGCCCGACTGGTTTTTGCGTGGATCAGGATGGCACGTGGTTTTACATTGAAGGCGGGATCAGCAATCAGCCGTTGCATATCTTCGGCCGGCGCGCCGACGGCAGCATCCTGGAAATCTATCCCGCCCCCACTCGTGTTCCTTTCATCAACAAGAATTTCAAAATCCACGGCCCGGTCGGAGGCATCGCCGCGGCCAACGGGAAAGTTTTCGTCTCGCATCGCGATGAAAACGACATGGGCGTGATCACCACCTTTGGATACGACGGCAGCCACTCGACCATCGTCTCTGAGTTCCCGGCGCAGGGCGATTACGGAATCACCGACATCACGATCAGCCCGGGCGGGGCGAAGCTTTACTTCGGCGTGGGACCCGCCACCAACAGCGGCGTCGTCGGAATCGACAACTGGACCGACGGCTGGCTCAAAAAGCATCCCGATGCCTGTGATGTCTCGCCTGTCGATCTCAAGCTCTACGGCCTGAAGTTCACCTCGTCCAACCCGCTTGCCGGCATCTTTGGCGGCGGCAATGACACCGCCGTCACCGCGCCCTTCCAACCCTTTAATGTCAACGATCGCACCCGCATCAAAAAAGCCCCCAACGGCAAGGCCAACAGCGCCATCTATTCCATCAGCCTTACCGGCGGGGATCTCGTGCTTGAATGCTACGGCATTCGCCTGCCTCGCGGGCTGGGCGTTCTCGACTATGCCTGCTATGCCACCAACGATGGCATGGAGATGCGCGGCACACGTCCGATCAAGGACGATCCCGACGCCTTCATCAAAACGGCCCCCGATGCCTGGTTCGGATTCCCCGATTTCAGCACCGATCTCTTCCCCGTTTCCGATGCTCGCTTTCAACCGCCGTCATCGCTGCTGAATCACGGATATCCCAGCATCGATCCATTGATCGACAAAGACAACAGCGGCCCGTCCCAGCGGCTGGTCATGCCGAATCGATCGGATTACGTCTTCGGTGTTTTCCCCTCGAATTCCGGCGCCGCCAAGTTCGATTTCATTCCCGAAAATTCGACCGTGCTGCCCTACAAACGATTTCGCGGCCAGGCCATCGTCGCCCTTTCTGGCGACCGCGCCCCCTTCGCCACCGGCGGCTCGGCGCTTGGCGCTCCTATCGGCGGCAAAGTCGTCAGCGTCGATACCGAAAAGAAAAAGGCTTCCGACTTCATCTACAACACCCGGGGCCTGCCTGCCAGCAAGCTCGGCCACGACGTCGTTGCCCTGGAGCGGCCATGCGATGTGAAGCTCGGCCCCGACGGCGCGCTTTATGTTCTCGACATGGGCCGTTTTGAAATGGAGGACGGCCGGATCAAAGTCGCCGCCCATACCGGCCGAATCTTCAAGCTCATCCCCATCGTGGAGCCCGAGCGTCCCGCCGCGAAATAGAATCTTCGATTAAAACCATTTCATCAATCGCCCTGCTCCGATCCATCCTAATCGGTTGGGATATGCGATCTCACAAAACGCCTTCGCGCTCCTCCCGCAGCTTTGCATCTCATACATCACCCGCAACGCCATCCCCGACGCCCCAATAATGCGGGGCCTGCTCAATTCCATCGCATCACCCATCTTCAATCGCGTTGGAAACGCCAGCCGAAATGACCCGTAATGCGACCATTCACTTTCAAAACCAGGCGATGTGATTTCGCGTATCCCGCCCTCATCGGCCTCCACGAGCGCATGCCCATCGCCAATGAGTTGAAACGCAATCGCCCCTTCATCCATCAACGCCCGCCCGCGCATCCAGCGATTCAGATCCGCTAGAGGCCTGTCACCATATTGATGATCGTGATACCCGCGTCCGCCAAATTCGATGACCCGCGGCTTGCCTATTTCGCCGCCGAATAGCTCGATGACGCCACTAACCTCGCACAACGGATTGGCAATCACCCAATGATGGTGGTTGCCCTCGGCGAGCGATTTTTCCAGCGGCGGATGGGGCATCACCGGCCTGAATTGCAATTCGCCTGCCAGCGTTTGATCGCGCGAAGGATTGCCGCGCAGCCGCAGCGTCAGCAGGCCATCTTCGGATCGATGAAACTGGCTGGAGCCGAGCACGACATCCGGGCGATCCGTTCCGGCGCGGAAATCGGCGGGCGGAAAGTGCTGCGTAAAGCCCCACAGCAACTCGCCGCGCTCGTAGACCGCGAAATGGGCGAATCGAAACTGGCGAGGCAATGGCGGCGCACGCCGCGTTGGGTTTCGCCTGAAATTCGCGTATGCCCGCACGTAGCCGGGAT
>DATAPK010000408.1:0-11700 GCA_036265245.1 Tepidisphaeraceae bacterium
CTACTGGCAAATTTTTCTGCGCCTACCTTGCGATTATTGCATCTACTACCATCGCAGTACAAGCAACATGCTATCAATGCAACTGCCGTGCCACTAACTTAAAAAATCCATCAACGACAGATTCATCACCTTGGAAGCCGATTGCAGGCTCGCCTGAAGCGCCGTCTGCAAATTCTGAAACTGCGAAATCGCCGAGGTGAAATCCGTATCCTGCAGGTTCGACAGCAATGTTTGCGTGGCCGTATTCTCATCATCCAGCCGGCTCTGCCGCGATTGCAGATCCTGCACCTGCGCGCCGGTGGCGCCGGCCACCCGCGTAACGCGGCTCAGATCGTCCTGAATCCCCTGCGCTGCAGCGGTGATCCCGGCCTGATCGTTGTTGGTCAGCGAATCGCGCAATTTCATGATGTTGGCAAACAATCCTTGCGCCTGCACCGGATCGATGTCCGTGCCCGCAATCACGCCACCCGTCGACTGCCCCGCCAAACCGAGGTCGGCCAGGGCATTGGAAAAATTATCTGCTTTGGTTGTCAGCGTTCCCCCGCCGCCGGCGGTGTCGGTCAGCACAATCCCGTTACCGGTCGTCGCAAAGCTCGCGGTCACACCCGCGCCTGCGGTAGTCGCGGCAGCATTGATATTGTCGATGACATCCTGAACCGTCTGCTCGCTGCCCAAATCGACATCGAAGCCCACGCCATTACTGTCAGTGACCGTAAAATCCGCTCCCGTTGCGGTCCGAACTCCCTGGCCGTTATTCAACTCACTCAACTGCGAATTGGGGCTAAAGCTCCGGATGCCCAGATCGGTAGCGGTCGTCCCGCCATTCTCGCCGATGGTCAGATTCGTCCCCTGCATCTGGTTGAGAATATTGATTCCATTGCCCGCCGAATTGATCTCCGCGCGCACGCCGACGTTCGCGCCGTTGATGTCGTTGAGCATGTCCTGAACGGTGGTCGCCCCCGACAAATCGATCGTCACGCTCTTCGTGCCATTGGTAATTTGCAATCCACTGGTCTGATCGATGCCGGCGCCGGCGGCAAGATCGCTCATTTGCGTCAGCTCGGTCATCTGGGGTTGCAGGCTGGCGCCCGTGACATCCACACCCGCGCCGCCCCCGGTCGTGGTGAGAATCCCCAGATCCGCCGCGGTTTTCCCTCCGCCGACTTCGTTTACACTGATATCATCCGCAGCGCCGGCGTTGAGCGTGATCCCTTGCCCAGTGACCGAAGCCGTGATCGTTCCCACCCCGGCGTTATTGATCAGATCAACCACATCGCCGACGGTGTCGGCCTTGCTGAGATCGATCGTCTTGGTGGTTGTTCCATCGCTCAAGGCAATGGAGCCAAGATGCACGCTATCGCCATTGGCGCCCTTCACATCAATCAGGCGGGTGGTCGTTTCCAGGTTCGGCGAAAGGTCAACCGATCCCTGCACGCGCGTCGAGAGCGCGCCAAAAACATTGTCGCCGTCCACCATGAAGGAAAGCGTGCTGTTCTCATCGTATTGATTTTGCAGAACTGTCGGCGAGCCGACAAATTCCACCGCACCGTTATTATCGACGAACGGCTGCGTGGTGGACCGATCGCCGCCGAAGAGATAAACGCCTTCGTACTGCTTATTTCCGATATCGAGCACCTGGCTGTAGATCGATTGCGCAACCGCCGCGGCGCTGGCGCGCTGGTCGGCCGTTACATCTGATCCGACATTCGCCGAAGCCAGCGTTTGCGCCTGCCGCATCAGATCGGACAGATCGCCAAGCGTCGAATCCACCTCGCCAAGTTGATCGCTTCCCTGTTTGATGTTGCTGGAGAAAGACTGCCTCTGTTCCAGCGTCTTCTGCAATTGCTGGATGATGGCCGACGCGCCGGGGTCGTCGCTGGGAACATTCACGCGCTTGCCGGTGGAAAGCTCGTTCTGCACCTCAAGCAATTGCTGCTCGGTACGGTTGATGTTCCCGGTCGCGACGTCGGTTTGCAACGTCTGGCTGACACGGGCGAGGCTGAGTGGAAGAATGGCCATGATCAGTAATTCAATCTCTCAATTTATTTCACGATCCCTAACACATCGTCCATCATTTCATTCACCACCGTGATCAGACGAGCCGCCGCCTGGAAAGCGCGCTGCTGTTTGATCAGGTTGACGGCTTCTTCATCAAGGCTGACGCCGCTGAGCGATTCTCGCTGCGATTGCAGCGTGTCGAGCACGGTTTGCGTTGCCTGGGCGTTGGTCTGGGCGCCGCTGGCATTGGTGGCGACGGTGTTGACCATCGTTTCATACGTGCCGGTCAGCGTTGCTCCATTCAGCCCGGTCAGGGGCTGCGATTGAAGCGCCGCGATCGCCAGTGCCGTCTGATTGTCCGCCGGCTCACCATTTTTGGCCGCGGCGAGAAGCGAAGGATCGTCCTGAATCGACTGGTTCACGGCGATATTCGACGCATCCGTGCCCTGATAAAAACTGTTGATGCCCAGCGAAGCGAGAACGCCGCTGCTGTCCTGCGAAAAGCTGATTTCATCGTCGCTGTTGGTCGCCGAGATTTTCAACACGCCCGAAGTATCCGTCGCGGTGATGCCGGCCGTGCTGTTCAAATCCGCCGTCAGAGAATCCAGCGTTGTGTCGTCGCTGTTCAGCCCGTCCAGATCAACCTTAACCAGCGTGCTGGTTGAAAGACCGGTGGTTTTGTTGGTGACATGAACGACAAAGCTTCCGTTCGTCGGCGCAAATTTCAGGCCGCTGGTTGGATCGTTCAGTGCGACGGTCGTGTCATCCACGCCGTTTGTTGCGGTCGTCGAGCTGAAACCCTCCAGCCCCTGGCCGGAAGAATGCAGCTTGTTCAGCTCAAAAATCATGTTGCCGGCGAGGTTGTCGACATTGCTGACCGTATCGCCGATTTGCTGCTGAACGGTGCTAAGCGCGCCAAGCTGACCGCTCGTGATCGGCATCGTGCCTTTGTCCGCTTTGAAGGAAACCGTAGAAACGTTCTGGCCGTTCACAATCTTATTCGTCACTGTCACGCCGCGATTGATTGTGCCGTTGACCAGCGGCTCGGACCCCACATACACATTGACAACGCCGCCGTTTTTATCGGGAACGGTTTTGATGTTGACGAGCTTGGCGAGTTGGCCAAGAACCGCGTCACGCTGATCGCGCAGTGAATTTGCCGTGCCACCCGTGCCGCCTTCGGCGGTGGTGATCTGGCCATTGAGATCGGCCACTTGCTGCGCCAGCGCGTCGGCGGCGCTCGCCTGCGATGTTAATTGTTGTTGAACCGTCCCCTGCAGCGTACTCAATTGCCCGCGTAGGTTCTGGAAGAAATCCGCAACATTCTGCCCGTTCTGAACCACCACCTGCCGCAACCCCGAATCCTGCGGCTTGTTCGCCAAATCCGACCAACTATTGAAAAATGTGCTGAGCTGCGTCGAAAGATCGTCGCTGCTCAATTCATTGAACGTCGCCTGCACCTGGCCGAGCCACTGTGCAGATTGATTGGCCGATTCGTTATCCGAAATCCCGCTTTGAATCCGGCTTTGAAGCGCATCGTCAATCTGCCGCTGCACCGCAGTGAGATTCACTCCCGTGCCGACAAACATCCCCGGCTGAATCTGCTGATCCGGCTGTGGCGTCGTGCTGGCCACCTCGCGCGTGTAATCCGCGTTGCCGGCATTGGAAATATTGTTGCCGGTAACCTGAAGCGCCGCCTGCTGAACCGCCAGCGACGAGCCTGCGAGGTTGAGTGTGCCGATCAAACTCATAACGATGAACGATGAACGATGAACGATGAATGTGGCGTTTTGCTCATCATTCATCATTCCTCATTTATCATTTCCTAACCAACCGCCTCCATCACGCCGATTCGTGTTGACACCTTCGGAACTCCCGATTTGGTGTAGATGCCCGCGCGTTCCACCGCGCCGGCGATCAAACGCACAACCGTGTTCAAATGCCCCAGCACCGCCCCGGCCAATCGACCGGCAATGTGCGTGCGGGTTTGAATCTGTAAGATCGTTTTCTTCAGTTCGTCGCGCAGCTTCAGCAATGCTTCGCCTCGCTGCGGGAAGAGCTTGGCCAGCCGAGAAATGGTGATTTCGCCGCTGATTTTGTGCTGCTGTGCAAGCTGGGCGATGATCGTCCGTCGATTGTTTTCCATCGTGACGATGCGCAGCCGCGAAGCTTCCTGCTGGTTGGATGCCTGATCCATCGCATCCAGCGACATCGTTTTCATCGAAGCCTGATGCGCTTCCACATGCTTGAGCAGCTTGCGATGCTCAACGATGAGCTGTTGCAGGATCGATTCAAGGTCGAATAGAAGGCGTGACATCACATCACCTTCCTTGGGTAATTAACACGCTGCTTCACCGCCGCGGCATTCGCTTCAATGTGATGCACGATCGTGTCAACCAATTTCGAGCCTGCCCCGCGCGCCATGCGCTCGGCAAGCTGCTGGTCGTACATCGCACCGAATGCTTCGCCTCCGCGCCCGCCGTCGAAAATTTTGCTTTTGAATGGACTGTCGCGCATCTGCTTGAGCATCGTGCCGTAAAAAGTCTGGGCGACCCATTTCTGGGTCTGCTTCACGAGCTGCTCGTGACGGCTCAGCGGCGCATGCGCGCCGCCGATAAGATGCTTTGTGGCTGTGTGCGCAGCTTTTGTCGTTGGTTGTTCAGTTTTTGCAGTTGGATGCGCATGCGAAGAATTCGCATGAGCCTGAAGATGATCCCGGGCGTTGGCCAGCGCCTGCGAGCTGCGCATCGAGACCGCGCCGTGAAGATTTCGCCAGTCACTGTGTGACGGCTGGCTCCAGATCGAACTTGTGCTTCCTGCGGAATGCATAGGCGTCTCCGACGCTTATTCCAGAATCAATTTCGCGTGCAGTTTTCCCGTTTTGTAAAGTTCCTTGACGATCGCGATGCGGTCTTCAGCCGGCACACGAAGCTGATCGAGCGCATTCACCAGATCCTGCAACTTCCCGCCGCCGCCGTTTGTGGTATCCAGTGGAACAACCGTCTTGTCCGTGATGATCGGATTCCTGGGGCTGGGCACCGGCGGCGGATTGATCGTGCTGATCGTCAACCCCTTATGAATGATGACCACCGGCGAAATCTCCACGTCGCCGGTCAGCACCATCGTCCCTTCGCGCTCGTTGATCTGCACGCGGGCTTCGCTTTGAATGTTGGGCAGCGGCAACGCTTGCACGCGGGCAATAAAGCTGTCGGGGCGGGCCCGTTCGATTTCTGGAATCGTCACCAGCACATTTTTGGGATCGACCGCGATCGCCGACGCGCCGCTGTCCCCCTCGGCGTCATTGATGATCTTGGCAATCGTGCTGGACGTTGCCCAGCTTGTACTGGGGGCTTCGATGATCAGTGTGAATCTCCCGCTGTTGTCGATGTAATCCGATTTCAGATCGACTTCCATCACCGCGCCGCTGCCGATTTTTCCGACGGTCGGCGTGCTGGGGTCTTCGATCGTGAGCGGGCCTTGGGCCAGGGCAAGAACAAGATCGCCTTGAACCGGAACGGGGCCTTGCAATGGCGTGACAAACAGCCGCCCACCCCTCAGGCTGGATGCCGAGCCGATGCTGGTGACGAAAACATCGATCTTGTCGCCGTTGCGAACGCCGTCGGCTGGAATCGTCGCCGTGATGCTGACCAGCGCGACGTTCCCCACCTTGGAAAGCTCCTGCACCGTCGCCGGATCGGAAAATTTCCCGAGCATCGACGCCAGCGGCTTGATCGCCGGCATAAAGTCCCCGCCGTCGCCCGTGCCTTTAAGCCCATAGACCAGGCCAAGACCCGTCAGCACGTTGGTGCGTTGTCCGCCCAGGCGTGTGATGTCGGCAATCTTCACCGCCAGAACGCTCGGGGCGATCAAAAGCAGCGTGAGGATAAGGACCAATTGCTTCATCTTGGAATTTCATCGTCAGAATGGGTTCAGTACGTCCAATAATCTCCACACCACGCCGCGCTTGGTGGTGTCGCGAACCATCCCTTTGTGCATTTTGGTCACGTTCTTGTCGAAAAGCTGGGTGCTCAGTACGGTGTTGTCCGGCGTGATATCTTCAGCCCGGCACGTGCCGCTCAGTACCATCGATTGCACTTCGTCATCCGTCGTAATCGTCGCCCGCGCTTGCACAACCAGCGTGTTGTTCGGCTTCACGTCGATCACCTCTGCCTGCACCCGCAAAGTGAGAGAATCCGAGCGATCCACCGTTGCGGTGTTCTTGGAATTCCGCGTCGCATCCATCTTGATCTCGGGGATTTCCTGCCCAATGGCGTTTTGAAGCGATGCGTTGTTCAGGCTGAATTTGATGAATTGTTCAATCTTGGCGTCAAGATCCGCTTCACGCTTCAGATCGGCGTCCCCTTCGCTTTTATACTGGCTTTCTTCGCTGACGATAATCGTGATCAGATCGTGCTTCTTCAGTAGCTTCGGTTGAACCGGCGGCACCGCGAAAAAGCTGATCTGCGATGCTTTCACCGCCGAAGGATCCGTTTGCGCCGCCAGCGAAGCACGCAGCAGCGACCCGCCGCTGCTCCTCATCAGGCTGGCGGTGGTCTGTGCAGTATCCTGCGAATTGGCAAGGGGCTGCGGCGAAACCCGCGGCAACGGTGTAGGAAATGTGTTCGTCGGCGACTGCGTTACTTGCGCAGCGACAGCCAGCGGCATCGCCGCAATTAACGCAAAAACAAAGCTAAATCGCATGAATCCAACTCCCAGGCGGCGATTCCCAACTGTTCAGCGGCGAGGCGCAGCCGAGCTTTCTTCCCGCTCCGCGTCGAACAGACTCAATTCACCGAAGCCACTTTCCCCGGCGGTGCATCCGCATCCAGCGACGCCGTCTGCGGCCCCGTCAACACCACGTCGTAAATATCTTTCGTCGTCTCGTTCTTCACCTTGATCGTCTGCCCCAGCGTCCCGCCCTCCATCGCCCGCGCCACCGTCTTGATCGACACGCCGCCATGCGACACCGTGATGGTGACAAACTGTCCAGTCTTCACAAGCTCCACCGGATCGAGGCATCGCGAGCTAAGCACCGCCCCAAGCTTGAGATCCCGCGCCGCCTGCTGTCCCACAGCCTGCTGCTTGCTCACCAGCGGATCGTCGGGCAGGGCATCCGTCAAAACTCGTTTCTCGACGACATCGCCGTCCTGAATAAGTTGCTTAAATCCCAGCGGCTTGGCCAGAACCGCCTGGTTCTGCCACATCCGCGCGTCAGCCGTCAGTGAGATTTTGCGATTGCCGGTATCGCTGATCAGCGTGACATCCCAATCCACCCGCCCCAGATTTCGCACCCGCGACGGCTCGATCTGAAATTTGAAAATCGGCTCCGAGAGACTCAGCACCTTCTCATCCAGGGGCTTGAACCCCATCTGGATGCTTTCCAGCGGAATATTCAATCTTTCCGCGACATTCTTCGTCAGCAGCTCCCGCAACGTGTGATATGGCTTGGAATCCGCGACAGGCGCAGGTGTGACAGCAACAACTTCCGCCGGCGCCGTAGCAGGCGCCGCGCCAGGCTGATCACCCGTATGCGCATCAATCCATTGCTGCATCGCGACGTGCTCATCGTACTGCGCATCGCTGCGGTTAATCGTGCATGACATCGGCCCGACAAAATCGATCCCAGCCAGATTCACATGGGCATCGATCAGCGTGCTCTTGATCTCATTGACAGAAATGGTCTTGAACGGCTTGCCCGGCACGATTCTCGCCACCACCAGGTCGGCGATCGGTGCCAGCGCCGTGCTGTCCGAATCCGCCCAGCGGCAAACCTGTTTTAGCTTGATCTCAGACCCCACCACGGTCGCTTCGTTGCGTAGCTCAAGGATCGTCCCAAATTGTGTGGCATTCGCCGGGACAAATTTCTCCCCGGAATCCTCCTCTGCCGCCTGAACCACCGGATGCACCGCGATTTCCGCGCCAAATCCCCACTGATGCAGCAACGTCTGCGTCGCCCACGCCAGGATCGTCAACGCGATCATCAACTGAACTGTCTTGCGTTTGCTGAGTCTTCCATTCGGCGTATACATCGCGACCTCCATGTCGCTAAGATCCGTGTCGAGGACTGAGTGCTGAGGACTGAGTAGAAATTCTTTTACTCAGTCCTCAGCACTCACTCCTCAGTCCTTATTTACCCGCGTCGTAAGTTCGCGATCGTCTGCAACGCCTGATCCGCTGTCTGGATCGACTGGCTGTTCAATTCAAACGATCGCTGCGTTTTGATGAGCGTCACCAGTTCCTTCACCGGATCGACGTTGCTCTCTTCAAGATAATTCTGCACCGTCTGCCCGGCCCCGTTGTCGCCAGGATTGCTGTCGATCGGGTTTCCCGAAGCGTCGGTTTTGACATAGATGCTGCCGCCAAGATTTTGCAGGCCTTGCGGATTGATGAACTGGCTGATCTGAAGCTGGCCTGCAACGGTTTTCGTCGTCGTGCCCGGCTTCACATAGCTCACCACGCCATTCGTGCTGATCGTAATCTGATCGTCCGCAACTCCCGACGGAAACGTGATCGGCGGCTGCAGGCGATATCCATCGCCCATGCCCAGCACCAGTTCACCTTTATCGTTCTGGAAAAACGCCCCGTTTCGCGTATAGCCAAAGCCATCGCCGACCGAATCCAAAATCTTCACCTTGAAAAACCCATCTCCCTGAATCGCCACGTCCAGCGGGCGATTGGTGTTTTCCAGCGAGCCTTCTGAAGTATCGATCTGTGTGTTGCTGATCTTCGTACCCAAGCCGACAAAGATGCCGGCCGGCGCGATCTCCCCGCCTTGCGTCTGCGAACCCGGCTGCTTGAGCGCCAGATACATCAGGTCTTCAAAGTTCACCCGGCTGCTCTTAAATGCAGTCGTTTCCGCGTTGGCGAGATTGTTCGCCACCACGTCGATGCGAGTCGATAGAGCCCGAAGACCTGTTGCAGCAGAATTAAGTGCGGTGATTGCCATGTGCTGTCAGTTGTTATCGGACGAACGTACAAGAAGACTTGATGATTGATGATTGGAGCTTGAACAAGGTGGCTTTCGTGCTTTTCAAGTTTCAATCCTCAATCGTCACGCATCAACTACCCGATCTTGCCTACATCATTCACTAGCCGCGTGAGCGATTGATCTTGATAGCGAATCATGTTCGCGTTGGCTTCCAGTTGCCGCTGGGTCTCCATCAACTGGGTCATCTCGCTGGTGGGATCGACATTCGCCCGCTCGACAAACCCGCTTCGCAGTTCAGATGATTCAGAGGGCTTGATCGATTTGGCCAGGTTGGGATAGTCAAACAGATTCCCGCCCTGCTTCACAAGCTGCGATTGATCCGGCACGTCAAACACGCCAAGCTGCGCCAGCGGCTGCCCCTGGTAATTGATCTGCCCGCTCTTATCGATCTGCAAATTCGACGCAAGCAACCCCGGAAGCTGGATCGGCTTGCCCTCGGAATTCAGCACTTTGTTCCCCTGCGAATTATTCAGAATCAGATTGCCATCTTTGTCGAGCATGAACTCGCCATCGCGCGTCAGCTTGGTTTGGCCGTTGTCATCAACCGCAAAATAGCCTTTTCCGAAAATTGCTGTATCGAGATTATTCCCCGTGGTTTCCATCTCGCCCTGTGAGGTATCTAACATAGTGGGAGAGACGAGGAACCCGCCGCCCAGATTCTCCAGCATCGGATCGCTAAGATCTGATCTGCCTTGGGCTTGCGCTTCGGTGGGGCGCTCCTGAAAGACCGCGAGATGACGCTTAAAGCCAACCGTATCCGCGTTGGCAATGTTATTGGCAATGACGTCCTGGCGATATGAATTCGCCTGGACGCCCGTGGCCGAGAGGTATAGACCGTATATCACGCGGCCTCTCCTTCGGCGGTGAACGCGGCGGCGAGAAATCCCCCGCGGCCGCGAGCCAGCAACAGAGAGTCATCCTTGACCCGATCCAGATCGGCTCCGCCGACCGTGACCTGCGACTGGCTGCTCGTTTGAGCAGTAACCGATTGAAGCAGATGCTCCTCCACGGCAAGACGCGCGACCAGAAGAATCCGTTCACCCAGGCTCAGCGTCTTTTCCATTACCGTGATCTCCTTCAACCGAATATCTCACACACCCCTAATCAATCCCCGTGCCAATCCCCGCGCGGCACGAAAATCGCTTATTCCCTTCGGAAAACCCGTGTTGATGAGATGTGAATGCATCAGACGAAGCGCAGAGTTCGCGTCGTCATCGGCAAGGCTTGCGCGGCGCAAAATAAAACCATAGCTGAACACAGATCAACACAGATGAAGAAAAGAAATCCTCTTATCCGTGTTTATCTGCGTTCATCCGTGGTCGAAACTTCCGGCGAAGTGCTTTGAGCAGGCTCTTTGATCTGCGCCAGCAGCGCGGTTCGCTGCGGCGCGTTCATCGGAATCACCGTCAAACTCAGCGTGTTATCCGTGACCGAAATGTTCAGCAATTTCACCGGAATTGTCTCGCCGCCGTGCGAAATAAGCGGCAAAAACAGGGCCGGCTCGCCCGGTTCATCCGCCAGCGTGTTCAAAAGGAGCTTCCCCAGAGCCGCCTTCATCGCATCCTCATTCGCCGCCCCGTTCGCCGCGATGGCGGCGCCGTTCTGCCAGAATGGAAGCGACGTCAAAATCTGCTTCTGCACCCGATCCCGCATCGGCGAAACCATCTCATCCTTTGGCAGCGGCAGCTTCCCGCCCAGAATGCTCTCCAGCTTCACCTCAAACCGCCCATCGCTCGTAATAATCGGCCTAAAATGAATGCTGACGATCGTCTCGACATTCTTGATCCGCACCTTCCCCGCGAAAATCACCCGCCCATCCTCCAGCGCGATCATCGGATCCTCCACGATCCGATCGAGCAAATCTTTCCAGCCGTGTAAGTCAGCCCACTTATTGAACAGCGCATTCATCTCATCCGCTGTGAAAATAAATGTCCTCGCCCCCGGCAACGTCGCCGGCATGGTCGCGCTATTCAGCGCCCGCACTTCTGCCCCGTGTGTGTCCGCCGCCAGGTTCTGCATCTGCGACAGCTTCGACTCCGCCCGCGCCGCCGCATCCGCTCGCTGCTCTGGGCTCAGCAAACTCAGCCGATAAAACGTCGGCGTCCCCCTCAACAGGACAAAGCCCCCCGCCAAAAACAACGCCACCAGCGACAACACCAGTGCCACCCCCAGAAGCGACCGTTTAATCCATCGATTCATCACGACGATCTCAAAATACAATAACGCCGAACTTCCCCGTTTAGCGGCGTCGCTTGCGACGCGTTTTCCCCCACTCTACCGGAAACTTCCGCAAAACCGCTACAGCCATACCCTCCCCGAAATTTACCTCCCGCAACTCCGCCGCCCCGTGGTACACTCTGATTATGGCCTCGCCAGCAGCCATCGACAGCACCGATTTCTATCGCCGCCAGGCGAGGAAACTCCGCTGCGACCTGCGCGACGAACCCATCAAACTACATCGTTCTCTTACCGCTTTGTCGCAGTGGCACGATCTGTCTTCCCCGAAAACGTTGCTCTGGCAAAAAGAATCCCGCCGCGACAACGTCCAGGATTTAATCGCCGGCGTCGTCCAGCGAATGGAAGGCCCCCTGCTCCGCTACCCCGCACGGGTTGCACTGCTCAAACAAGCCCAGCGCGCCGGCCTCGAAAAATTCGACGCCAACCTCATCATCACCGCCGTCCAACACCGCATGGGCGAACGCATCGCCCGCCTC
>DATAPK010000409.1:0-12639 GCA_036265245.1 Tepidisphaeraceae bacterium
GGGTTGATCAACTAAGTTGGCATGATCTTATATGACAATTCAAAAAACTCCACCTTCACGAAAATCATGCAGGAACGATGAGCATCCGATAACCCAAAGAGTCGGCGGATTGATTGACGCTCGCGCGCGGCGCGCGTACCATCCGACACCTTGCTCGATCCCTTTGAGGAGACGGATGCTCAGAAAAGAAAACAATTTCGGAAGTGGCCCCGGTGCCGGGGATTCGGGGCTTGGAAGCCCAATGTTCATTCCTGGCCGCGGGCCTGTTGCGATGCCTGTTTCGATGCCCGGCCCAGGCGGTCAGGGCGGCGGATATAACCGCTATCGCGAGATGACCCTCGAGGAGATGCTCCTCGAAAACCGGGTGGTCTTTCTTGTCGGTGAGATCAATCACGTAAGCGCGTCCCGCGCGATTATGCAGCTTTTTTATCTCGAGAACATCAAACGAGACACGATCCGGCTGTATATCAACTCGCCCGGCGGTGTGGTGGATGACACACTGGCGATTTACGACGTGATGCAATATCTCGGCAGCGAGATCGAAACTTATTGCATCGGCCGGGCGGAAAGCGGCGGCGCGATCGTCTTCATGGCGGGCAAGAAGGGCAAGCGCTTTATCCTGCCCAACGCCAAGGTGATGATCCACCAACCGTTTGGCGGGGTGTACGGGCAGGCGGCGGATATCGAGATTCAGGCGGAGGAAATCCTGAAAACCAAGGAGACCCTGCTCAGCGTGATGGCCAAATGCACCGGCCAATCCCCCGAGAAAATCAAGGAAGACAGCGAACGCGACCGGTTCTTCGACGCGAACCAGGCGGTGGCTTACGGCATTTGCGACGAAGTGATCGGGCTTGAGGCGAGCGTTGAAACGCCGAAGAAATGAGAAACTAAAACCACGGACGAACACAGATAAACAGAGATGATGAAAATCAAATTCTGTCTTATCTGAACGAGCGAAATCATGGCAAGCAATACTTTGATCCCCATCGTCATCGAAAAATCCGGCCGCGGTGAGCGGGCGTATGACATTTATTCGCGATTGCTGAAGGATCGCATCATCCTTTTGGGCGGGCCGGTGACAGATGATTCGGCCAACGCGATCATTGCGCAAATGCTGTTCCTGTCGAACGACGATCCCAAGAGCGATATTCAGTTTTACATCAATTCGCCGGGTGGATCGGTGAGCGCGGGTTTTGGGATCATGGACACGATGAAGTTTCTGCGGTGCGATGTTGCGACTACGTGCATTGGTATGGCGGCAAGCATGGGGGCCTTTCTGCTTTCAGCGGGAACCAAGGGGAAACGGGCTGTGTTGCACAACAGCCAGGTGATGTTGCACCAGCCGCTGATTGGCGGCGTGTTGCAGGGGCCGGCGACGGATCTGGGCATCGAGGCCGCTCACATGCTTCGGCTGCGGGATCGGCTGTATAAGTTAATGAGCGATTTCACCGGCAAGCCGACCGACACCATTCATCGAGACTTTGACCGCAACAAGTGGTTGTTTGCTGAGGAAGCGGTTGAATATGGCTGCGTGGATCGCGTGCTCGACCGGGCCCCGGATACTGCCCCTCGTAAAGTCCAGGATGACGCCGCGGATGCATAATGGAATTCATCCACAGATAAACACAGATGAACACAGATGAACACAGATAAGAGAAATCTATCTTGCATTATCTGTGGTCCGCTCTGTTTTTCTGTGGTTCTCACTTTCTTTGTTGGTTGCAGTTCGCCTAACACGGCGAATATCGATCTTCGCAAGCAGATTGATGATCTTCATTCACAAATCGATGAATTGAACCGCCACCATAATGCCGACCAGGCAACGATTGCGGGAATGAAGGGCGCGACAACCGTGCCGTCGTTTTCGGAAGATCGGCTCGCACAGCTTTTCACCACGCACGATTTGAAGTTCGGCCGGCTGACCGGCGCGGACGCGGAAGGCGTGAAAGTTTTTGTCTGCCCCACCGACGGTGACGGCCAAGCCCTTAAAGCGGCCGGCGCGTTTGAGATTGGCGCGTTCGATCTGGCGGCCAGCGGAGAGACGCGCGTTGGGCAATGGACGTTTGATGTCGAGCAAGCGCGTCAAAACTGGTATGGGCAGGCGATGCTTTATACTTATGTGCTGAAGTGCCCGTGGCAGCATCCGCCGGAGCATTCGGACATTACGATTCGCGTGACGTTCACCGACGCGCTGACGGGCCGGAAGTTTACGGTCCAGCGCGTGGTGAAATTCAATAAATCTTCCAACGCCCAATGAGTGAAGAGAAGCGATTCGCTCGCCGTCGATTCTTTCAGGAGGGGCTGCGCGAGTTGCTCAAGCCGCTGAGCAAGGCGGTTGAGCCGATGGAGCGGGCGATTCGTCAGTTTGAATCCCTCGCGGCGGAATCCAAGGAAAAAACACCGGCTTTATCGTCGCTTCCGTCCGTTTGGCTGCGGCCGCCGGGGGCGATTCATCCGGATTCCAGCTTTGTCGATACGTGCAGCCGGTGCCGGAAGTGCATCGAAGTCTGCCCCGCGCAGTGCATCGATATCGATCCGAATTGCCAGCGAGGAAACGGCGCGCCGTATATCAAACCGGATGAAATGGCTTGCGTGGTTTGCGAGGGATTGAAGTGCATGCACACCTGCCCTACCGGCGCGCTATCGCCGATCCCGATCGGCGAGATCAACATGGGCACGGCGGTGGTGAATCACCAGATTTGCGTTCGCAGCCGCGGGGAGGATTGCACCATCTGCATCGATACCTGCCCGATCGGATCGGTCGCCATTGAGTTGCGCGATGCGAAGGTTCATGTCATCGAGGATGGCTGCATTGGATGCGGAGTCTGCCAGCAGCAGTGTCCGACGGAACCGAAGAGCATCATCGTGCTGTCGAGAGAAGTGTGGGAGCAACGGGTGCGATGAATCGGATTTCTGTCGCGATGACGCAAGCGGCAGCATCGCGTTATGGTTCAGATCGTCGCTTGCTCCATCACGACAATCACTTATGCAGCGACGGGAAGGAAGGGTTCGACTACCGTTTTCCCAACCTTCACGACTTTCGGTGAACCGTTCATACCGAGATCGAATGCATCTCCATCGATTTTCAGATCTTCACCGACCACGCGACGCACGACGGGCTTGAAGGGATCGATTGTGTTGGTCTGGGTCACGATGGCGGCGGTGCCGTCAGAAAGCGCGAGCCTGCTGCCCGGGGGGAATGGGGGCGCGATCTGCTGGAGCACCTGCACCACGACTGGATCACACCAGCCAGAGCAGCTTGTGCGCATCTGGAAATAGACTTCGAGATTGCTTCGCCGCTCGCCGGTTGCGGTGGTCGCCAGGCGATCATACAAATCGGCGGCGTGAAGAATGCGGGCGAAAATATGAATGCGCTGCCCTTCGGCGGCGCGATTGGCCCCGTCTGCCTGGGGCGTATTGGGGAACCCGCTGCCGTCGAAATGCTGATGGTGATGCAGCACCGCGGAAGAAGCGGTGGGCTCGACTTCGCCGTGAATCTTGTCGTAGCCGAGCCTGACGTGAGACATATACAGATCAAGGTCGGCCTGCGTTTCGGGCGGATTGGTTTCCCAGCTTTCGGCAACGTTCGGCGGGAGCTCGGTCTTGCCGATGTCGTGCAGCATCCCCGCCACGCCAAGCCCCACAATGTCCTTCGCACGACTGCAAGGCAATCGCTTGCGCTGATCGATCAGATAATTTTCGAGCCGGATGCCCAGCAGCAGCGCCAGGTGCGCGACGGAAGTGGCATGGCCGACCATGTCTCCGCCTTGACGAGACATTTGATCCAGAAACAGCGGGTGCTTGCCTTGCGTGAGCAGCGTTTCGATCAGGCCGCGAGTGGAATCGCAATAGTCGTTGTAGTTGACCTTGGCCTGGGTGGATTTCTGGCTTTGGCCCAGGCTTTTTTTGATCTGTGAATAAATCTCCTGCCTGGCCGGGCTGAGATATGGCGCGAGATGCTTATCCAATTCTTCCAGTGCTGGATAATCGATGAAGATCATCGGGATGCGCATGTCGTGCATGCGGCGGATGACGTCCGGCTCAAGAATGTAGCCGCCCTTGAGCAGCACCTGACCGGGTTGGTCGGGGTGCTGCACTGGGGCAGCCAGCTTCATGCCGGGACGAGCTTCTTCAGTCGGGAGAATCAGCACAGTACTTTCATCGGATGTCAAAAGGAGCGGGTCAATCCGAATGGGCAAAGAGATGTTGAGTTATGGGCCTTAAGCTGTGAGTCTGGCCACAATGACACTGCGCATGACGTCTTTAGGGGGTGTGAGGCCGGTCCAGGCTTTGAACTGGGCGGCGGCTTGTCGGACGAACATCTCAACGCCGCCAATCGTTTTTGCACCGGATTGCTCTGCTTGGGCGAGCAGCTTGGTGCGCATCGGATTGTAAATGGCATCGAAGACCAAGGTATCGGACGTAAAATTCGGCGTGCGATCGCCGAGGGGGCTGTCGTCAACATTGGGGTGCATGCCGACCGAAGTGGTGTTGATGAAAATGTGACAGCAACTGTCGCAGACCTTTTCCATCGATGCAGAGACGACTTTGCCGGTGTGACCGTCGAATTCTTTTGCTAGCGCATCAGCGCGATCGCGCGTGCGGTTGTAGACGACGACAGTCGCCCCGCAGGCGGCGAGGGCGGCGACGGCGGTGCGGCCGGTGCCGCCGGCGCCGATGACCGCGACGCGATAGTTGGCGAGATCGCCGCGACGGATGTTTAGCTTGTCGGTGATTGCGTCGAGGATGGCGGCGTAATCGGTGTTGAGAGCGCTAAGCCGCAAGCGGCCATCAGAGCGGTCAATCACAATCGTATTCACCGCGCCGATTCGCTCGGCGAGCGGTTCGATCTGGGCGCCTTTCTCTTTCAAATATCGCAGCGCGTTTTCCTTGTGCGGAATCGTGATGCTTAATCCGGTTAGATCGAGGGGTTCAAAGGCGAGAAAGCTTTCCATGAAGGCTTTGAAAGCTTCATATTCGGGCTGGACGAGCATGGGCAGATAAATGCCGTCGTATCCGGTTTGATCGAATGATGCATTGTGGATCGCGGGCGACATGGAATGCCGGACGGGGCAAGCGACAACGCCGAAGACTTTTGTCTTCGGGCCAATCGCATCCCAGCGATATAGACTCTTCATATCTTGGATCGTTACTTGCCCCGGCGCGGTGGCGCTTTCATCTCGCAACGATGCAAAGGTGAGAAACGCGCCGAACTTTTTCGCGAGGATTCTGCTGATCAATCCGGCTTCGCCCATGCACAGGGCGATCGTGGGTTTCTGGCGGGTTTGAAGGATCTCGAAGGCTTCGATGTTGTCGCGGATGCTGCGGGCCATCCAGACGATTTTGTTGATATCCGAAACGCTCTGATTCAATTCATCGATAATGTTGTAGAGCCGACTTGGCCGGCCCTTGAAGTCATGAGTGCTAACGATCAGAGAGAATGCGAACTGTTCGCGCGTTGCGCCTGTGCGTCGCAGTGTCTCCAACTCCACATCCGTGTGTTTGGCAAAATCTCCGAAAAATGAGAGTCGTTCTACTCGGGACCGATCATCGTCGTTAGAAATGCCACCCTCGTTTGCGGCACGGTACGTGATGATGGTCGGAAGGATGGAATGATCGACTAAATTACAGGGATCGCCGGCGAATCCATCGAGGCGCAACTCCACATAGTCAGCGCCGGCTTCGGAAGCTGTTGCGATGTCCCGTTGCGCCTGCTGTTTGTCCTGAACGAAAATGGGTACACAAAGCTGCGTCACGTCGCCTTGATCGGAATGTCCAGCTTCCGCATCTGTTCTTCGATGGCGGCCTTGGTGGCATCGCTGGCTTCCCAGAGGGGGAGGCGCAGTTCGCCCGTATCCAGGCCGGCGAGTTTCATCGCGTGCTTCACGCCGACGGGATTGCCATCCAGAAACAGCGTCTTGATGAACGGAAACAGCTTCACGTGCAATGTCGCCGCCCGGGCCATTGAGTTGTCCTGAATCAACTTCACCAACTGCTTGATGTGCGATGGAATCACGTTGGCGGCGACGCTGATGACGCCGCCCGCGCCGACGCTCATCAGTGGCAACGTGAGGGAATCGTCGCCGGAGAGAATTGGGATTTCGCAGAGCGAGCGAATCTCGCTGGCGATGTCCATCACGCCGGTGGATTCTTTGATCGCGACGATGTTTTCGTGCTTGAAGAGCCGCGCCACGGTTTGGGGCGCCATCGTGATTCCGGTGCGCCCTGGAATATTGTAAAGCACGATCGGCAGCGGGACTTTGTCGGCCAGCGTCATGAAATGGCGATACAACCCTTCCTGCGTGGGCTTGTTGTAATACGGATTCACTGAGAGGCAGGCGTCGGCGCCGACATCGCGGGCGAACTGGTGCAGGCCGAGGGCTTCGCTGGTTGCGTTGCCGCCGGTGCCGGCGATCACCGGGACGCGGCCCTTGGAGGTTTGGACGGTTAGCTCGATCACACGCTCGTGCTCGCGGAAATCGAGCGTGGGGGATTCGCCGGTGGTGCCGACCGGAACCAGACCGTCGATTCCGCCGGCGATTTGGAATTCGATTTGCTCGCGCAGCCTCGCTTCATCGAGCCGGCCTGCTCGGAAGGGGGAGACCATCGCGGTAAGTGCGCCTTTGAACATGATTGAAACCTCGATTCTACAATACCACAGTGGCACTGAAGTGCCACCGCCGGTGCGGGTGCGGCACATCGACCAACGTCAGTCGAACGTGCCGTGAACTATTCCTTTTTATATTGTTTGTATTGGTCGATGAGTTGCTTCATCTCGCGGACGGCGGCGCGCATCCCGGTGAAGATGGCGCGGCTGACGATCGCGTGGCCGATGTGAAGCTCGCGAAGATTGGGCAAGGCGGCGATGGGGCCGGTGTTGATGTAATTCAAACCGTGGCCGGCATTGAACTGGAGCCCAGCGGCGACGATCCGGCGGCCACCGTCGGCCACTTTTTCAAGCTCGCGCTTCGGCTCAGCGCGATGCAAATCTCCGCCGGCGGCGTGAACCGCTTGCGCGTAAGGGCCAGTGTGGATCTCACAGAAATCAAATCCAGCGGATGCTGAGGCTTCGATCTGTTTCGGATCGGGATCGATAAACGCGCTGACCCCCATGCCGGCGGATTTCAATTGTTGCACGACATCCTTCAGCCGCGACAGTTGGCCGGCGACATCCAGTCCGCCTTCGGTGGTTACTTCCTGCCGGCCCTCGGGGACGAGCATGGCCAGCGACGGCTTGAGCTTTTTCGCAATCGCAACCATTGCATCGGTGGCGGCCATCTCCAGATTCAACTTGACGTGGCACATGGATGCGACGGATTCGACATCGTGATCCTGAATGTGCCGGCGATCTTCGCGCAGGTGCATGGTGATGCCGTCGGCGCCGCCAAGCTGCGCTTCCGCCGCTGCCCAGACGGGGTCGGGCTCGTAGGTTCGCCGGGCTTGGCGAACCGTGGCGACGTGGTCGATGTTGACGCAGAGCTTGGCCATGAAAGAGAGGGGATTCTAGGCGCGTATGGGGTTTTCTCAAGCCGGTCGGAGAGATCGTGAAACATGAAGACATGAAACATGAAGAATTGGTGTATCTTCATGTTTCATGTCTTTATGCTTTCATCAGTGATTTTCTCGACGAGTTCCCGTGGGCAACCAATGTCGCCAACCGTGATTTTCCCGAGATATTTGCGGGCGGCGGGGTTTGCGAAGCCCACTTTCTCAGCAACGAAGGTGATGGTTTGTGTTGCTTCGATGCATTCGCCGAGGGGTTCGCCGGTGTCGCAATCCAGGCCGCTGGGGACATCGATCGCCAGGACCGGTTTGCGGGAGGATTGCACTGCCTCGACGATCTGTCCAAATGGTTCTCGTGGCGGGCGATTCAGACCTGTTCCAAAAATCGCATCAATGATCAGTTTTGCTTTGCTCGCTCGAATATGATCGACATCGGCAGGCGCAATCGGCAATCCTATTTCGCGCGCGATGTTGAAATTGATCAGCGCATCCCCTTTGTAATCTTTCGCATCGGTGGTAAGCGCGATAGAAATCTCAAATCCGCGATTGTGCAGATGCCTGGCGATGGCCAATCCATCGCCGCCGTTGTTTCCACCGCCGCAAAGGATGAGGACTTGGCCGTCTGTTTCGCCGCGGAGCATTTCATATGCAAGATCTGCCGCATTGCGCGAGGCGTTTTCCATCAGGACGATGCCGGGGATTAAATATTGCTCGATGGCGAGCCGATCGATTTCGCGAACTTGAGCGCGGGTGAGACGGAGCATCGAACGACGATTGTACCGCTAAATTGTGACCGTGCCGATTGTGCGGGATGTATTGCTGTTGTTTTTGGTATCGCTCACCTGCGACGCGATCGTTCGAATCGAATAGGTGCCCGCGTGCAGCACACTTCGGCTAATGCGATACGTCGCAATGATTGTTCCATCACTAGCCTGCGCAAAATGGAGCAGATGCAGTTTCTTTCGCAGGTCGTTTTGATCGATCAGGCGAAGATCGTTGTCATCGAGCGAATTCAAATTGATTGAATTGACGCCTCGGATGGAAACGGTGATGGTTTCGCTGGCACCAATCTGTTTCGCGCCGGCAAACGTGATGACGGGCCGATCGTCGCGGAAAAGCTGGTCGATGCGCACATCGCTGGGGATGTTCCCGTTGGTTCGCGCGCCCAGGGTAATGGCATCAAACGTGCCGTCGGTGTTGAGAGCCAAATTCGTGGCCTCCTGCTGTCCGCCTGTGGTCGGCAGGCGCATCACTCCGCTGGCGCCGAAGGTGGTGTCGAGGGTGAGATTTGCGTTCAGCCGAATCAGCGCCGGCTTGCGGGTTGATCCGCTCTTGATTGTCCCGGCAATCACCATCGAATTGTCCGCAAATACCGTCATTGACCCATCCGCCAGGCCGGGGACAACAAATCCCGGCACGAGCGTGCTTAGATTTGCCGAGACAGGATGGCTTCCGACTTCACCGTTGATCCCCACCAGGGTGACCGTCAGCGGATCATCCGAGGCATTGTCGCGGGCAAGGACGGCGATCTCTCCATCAGGCCGAACAACGGATACTCCCAGGTGGGATGGCAATCCTGGACCGTTCGCTTGCCGCCCCTTATTGAAGATGATCGAGGTCACATCTCCCGCTACATCGCCAAATGGGAAGTCCTGCGCACCGACGGCAGTATATCGCCGGAGAAATGTCTGACTCGATCCGCCCAGGTCCTCGCCATCTTCCATAAATGCACCCCTGAGGCTCGCCAACGTGATAACCAGCCGGTTCGAACTATCCAGTGTTGCGGATGTAAGCACGGTAGTGGTGCCATTAAACGTATCTTCAAAGAGCGCATCGTTGAGGAATAGTCGGCCATTGTCACCATATGTCGTATCGAGCTTGCCATTGGCCGTGTAGCGAAAGGCATAGAAGGCCTTGAAGGCATCGGTCTCATCCGGATCCAAATTACCTGCCAAACCGACGACAAGCAGTTTGCCATCACTCTGCCGAAGAATTTGTGATGGCGGGAGTTGGAGAGCGACGACGCCATCCTTTCCAAAGCTTCTGTTAATCAGGCCATTGGCATGAAAGGCAATCAGCCTGCTGACCCCACCCAAAACGCCCCCCGTCGCGGCAATATATCCTCCTTCAGGAAGATGCGTGATGGAGCCGAGGCCTTGGATTCCCTTCGGTGTGCCTTCAATGATTCCACCAGAGCCAAACTTGCTGTCCAGCGTCCCACGCGAATTTAAGCGGGCAAGGAACATCTCCGCGTGCGATTTGCCTTGAACTTTTTCAGATGTCGTTCCCACTAGCACCACCCGCCCGGATGAATCCACATCACTATCCAGAATCACGGGCGAATTTCCTGGGGCAACAAAATGCGCGCCGCTGGCCGATCCAAACGATGCATCCACGCCGCCTGAAAAAAGCTGCCGGGATTCCAGTAATTCAAATTGGCTTAACATTTAATGCTCCCTGTTTGATAGGCACCGACCATCGTCTACACCATAATAGACGCCAACCCCTCCCCTGTATTTCATCCGCTATACTGCAGCCTTATGCAGATTCTTTTAACCAATGACGACGGCATCCGGGCATCGGGGATTTTGGCGATGTGGCGGGAGCTTAAATCACTTGGCGAGGTAAAGGTGATCGCCCCGGAAACGGTGCAAAGTGCCACAGGCCATGGGATTACGCTGGCGACGCCGCTCCTGACCAATCGGGTGAAGATCGAAAATGGCTTTGAAGGAATCGCCGTGGATGGTCGGCCGGCGGATTGTGTGAAGTTGGCGATGAATCAGCTCTTGCCCGCCAAGCCTGATCTGGTGGTGAGCGGGATGAATGATGGCGCGAACTCGGGCATCAACGTGATCTACAGCGGCACTGTGGCGGCGGCGATTGAGGCGGCGTTTCTTGGCTGCCCAAGCATCGCCGTCTCGCTGCATCTGAAACAGGAAGTGCCGACGCAGCACGCGTGGGCGGCGAAGCTGGGGCTGCGAATGATTAAGCAGATTCTCAAAGCGGGCCTGTCGCCGGGGCAAGTGGCGAATGTCAACATTCCGGCAGTGAACGATCGTGAAGAACCCAAAGGGGTTCGCATCGTTCGCCAGTGCACCCGGCCCTGGGTTGATGAATACGAAGAACGCACCAACCCGCGCGGGCAGAAATATTACTGGAACAGCAGCGTCTTCAAGCTCAGCACAACCGATGACGACACGGATGTGGCGGCGTTGCGCGACAAATATATTACGGTCACGCCGTTGCAGTTCGATTTGACGGAGCATCGGCTGCTTGAGAAGTGGCAGCAGATGAAGTGGGAAGGGTGAAACCCGGCGCAAGCGGCGGGGCTAAACGGGTCTAGGGGGCATTCGTGAAATATTGTTTGGACATGCGATCGCCGGACAGATTTCCGCCGCCGAGGGGGATGATGTCTTTCAACAACCATTTGCCGTCGTTGGTTTCCCACCAGTTGAGTTGCCAGTCGGTCGGCACGGTATCGTAGGGGAGATTTTGGCCAGTGAAGCGTGCGATAACGCGGATGGTGACGGTGATGACGTGCGGCTGGTCCTCTTTAATGTCCCATCCCGAGATACTGGCGCTGGTCAGCCCAAAGCGATCGGAATAGGTAACCGCCCCATCGATGATCTCCTTGCGATTCCATAAGGCCAGCGATGCGTTGGGGTGCAGGTTCGCATCGAGCGTGGCGCGATCTCGCTTGACGGCGGCTTCGACGACGGCACGCGTTGCCCGCGTGACCTTTTCGCGAGGCGTCATGATGAAATAGTTGAGCGAAACCAGCACTGCCAAAAGGGCCAAAACCGCGATCCCGGCGACCATAAGCGGCTTTTTCTGCCGCTTGTTGCCCGAAATCAGCAGAGCCACCCCCACCAGCGCGATCATGCAAAACAACCACCACGGCGAATTGAAGATCAGTTCCTCCACGAATCACTCAACCTTTCGGGTTGCCACGTCCGATAAATCGTTGGGGCTCACGCTACAGCCTCGCGCCGATGAGTGCAATCAGTGACCAATCGCTCCGTTTTGTCGTCGCGGACGACTCGCCATACCTGGCGAATCTGGCTGCACTCTGGGCGCACGATCCCAAGCTGGCATCGGCGATCGAGTCGCTGGAAGGCCAGCCATCCCATCCGGTCGAGCCGTCCAAATCCGGCGAACCAACTGTCGCAATCAAAAACGCGGATGGCAAATCGGTCTATCTGCACAGCCGCTATCAGCCGCTCGCTGACGCCAAGCGTCTGATCGATCCGCTGTCGCTGGATGAATGCGTTGCATTTCACGTGCATGGATTCGGTTTGGGCTATCACGTGGCCGAGCTCTTCGAGCGGGCCAGCAGCGAAGCGATGATCTGCATCATCGAGCCCGACCTGCTGACGCTGCGGACGGCGATTGAATTGCGCGATTTTTCAAAGCTGATTCGCAGCAACCGCGTGATGTTTTTCTGGCAGCTTGATAAGGCCAAGCTCTTCAATCGATTGATGCAACACTCGGCGACGGTGGCGATGGCGTTTGGGGCTGTCAATCATCCGCCCAGCATCCAGCTCGCGGCGGATTTTCACCGGCAGATGCAGACGTGGTGCACCGAGTTCATCGATTTCGCAAAAACCAACGTCTCGACGCTTGTCATCAACGGCCGGCGGACCGCCGAGAACGTGACGCGTAACCTGCCGTGGTATATCGCCACGCCGAATTTGTCGCGTTTGCGGGATTGTCATAAGGGCAAGCCGGCGGTGATCGTTTCGGCGGGGCCTTCGTTGCGGAAGAACAAACACCTGCTGCCCGAGATCGCCGGCAAAGCGGTCATCATCGCGGTGCAGACCACGCTTCAGCCGCTGCTTGAGATGGGCGTGGAGCCGCAGTTTGTGACCTCGCTGGATTATCACGACATCTGCACGCGATTTTTTGAGAAATTGCCTGGCGAATTGAAGACCGAACTGGTCGCCGAGCCAAAGGCGACGAATGCGATTTTCGATATGCACACCGGGCCACTGTCGTTGCTTGGAAATGATTTCGCTGAGCATTTGCTGGCTGAGATGAAGCTGGGCAAGGCCAAGCTTCCCAGCGGGGCGACGGTGGCGCATCTGGCATATTACGTGGCCGAGCATTGCGGCTGCGATCCGATCATTTTCATCGGGC
>DATAPK010000410.1:0-3687 GCA_036265245.1 Tepidisphaeraceae bacterium
GAACTGCAAAGGTTCAACGCTGTCTCGAGGTAGATTCGCGAGGCGAGTACGACGTCGTCCAACAATACGTGATCTCCAATGGCATGCATCGAGCGTCCATTGGCGTCCGGATGGAGGCGCCCGCCGGGTCCAAATTGAAGGCAAGGAACATCGTATCGCGTGAGGTGAACGGCGTCTGAGCCGGGACGGCGAAGGAAAGTGGTGGTTGCTTGACCCATGACCGATCGTTGCGCCTGCGTGAGCGCGCTCACAATCGGAAGATCCTGCCCGATGTCCAGCGGTGGATCGGTAATGATGAAAGCGAGGGGTGGTTCATCGATCCCGTGTCGACCCGCGAACCGCTGCAACATCGAACGCAGTTCGCGTTTAACGGAATCGGCGGTCTGGCCCGGGACCGTGCGAATGTCCAGGTATAGAGCACATGCATACGGATTGCGCGACAGCCGCCAAGGATCGCCACCGCGAATGCAGGCGACCGTGACATTGGCATGTTCATCGAGGAAGACGTCATCCTCTTGAAATTGTTTCGCCCACAAATCGATCTCATCGCACAACAGTCTTGCGACGTTAATGGCGTTGATGGTGCCTGGCTTATTGCTCAAGGCTGAATGTGCGACGGTGCCGGTGACCGTAATCTTCGCCCACAGGCAGCCCATGTTCGCGGTGCAGATGCGCATGCCGGTCGGCTCCGCGAGAATCGCATAATCGGCGGTGACGCCGTGCGAGACGAGGTGTTTGGTGCCGATGCCGTAACCGGAATATTCGCGCCCCTGAAATTCCTCGACCGCGGTTTTTTCAATCTCACCGACCACCGCGCCCAACGAGATATCGCCGCGCAAGGCTATTCCACTCCGGGCCAGCGCTTCGAGCGCGGTCACGAGGCCCGCGAGCCCGCTTTTCATGTTGCTGGCCCCAAGCCCCCAGATCCAGCCATCGCGAAAAATACCCTTGGGTTTAAATCCGTCTCCCTCCAGATGTTCTTCATCGCCGCTATAGGAAGTATCCATGTGCCCAGTGAACAGAAGATTCAATCCATCTCCCTTCCCGGGTAAATGAGCGACTGCGTTGGGACGACCTTCCTCCACCGTCTGCCGAAATGCGTCGAGACCGCAACGCCGTAGCCGTTCGACAATATAGTCCGCCATTCCCGCCTCGGATCCAGTCGGGCTGCGGATGTCGATCATGTCCAATAAAACTCGGCGGACAACATCCGGAGTAATGTAGGCGGCTGCCTTGTCACGATCTGGTTGAATCATGAGCGTCCCACTTTTGGTCTTCGCAATGTACCCTCTTCGCGAGGCCACTGTCATCGGGTGGGGCGTCCGATGCAACCAATGACAGGGTAGCAGGTACAAGCACGAGTGACGCCACGACGGTCATTCTTGCACTGCAAATTTCGGCTTTTGACCCGAAGCGGAAGCCGCTCACCTCGCGAAGTAGTAGGCCTGGTGCGATTGCTGCCTGCGAGTATGCTCATTGCGAGCTTCATCAGGGGATCACCATGAAGAGCGTTAAAGGTACGATTGCTGCAGCGGCTTTGGGCGTATTGGCGATTACCGCAGCCCCAGATCGATCATCCAGCCAATCGGGCGTTGATAGGCTGTACATCCTCAATTGTGGCGAAGGGGTCGCCGGCGACGTTTCTCGTTGGTCAGGTGTCGATGTGGGCAAGTCGATGCCGATGGCGGATAACTGCTACCTTATCCATCACGCCCAAGGCTGGCTGCTTTGGGACACCGGCGTGACCGATGCGGTTGCCGCAATGCCGAACGGCCAAGCACCAACTGATCCACGCGCGATCCATTGGTATCGCCCCAAGACGCTCGCCGCTGAGCTGACCGCTGTCGGATTGAAGACGTCTGACATTAAATACGTCGCCATTTCGCACACACATCCCGATCACATCGGAAATGTGGAGATGTTTCCACAATCGTTATTGCTGGTGCAAAAAGCTGAGTACGAATGGCCGAACCCACAAGGTGGTCCTCGCTTCAAGCCGGAGCATCCCGTGAAGAAACTTGAAGGGGACTACGATGTCTTCGGCGATGGCAGCGTCACAATTATTTCTACGCCCGGGCACACACCGGGCCACCAATCATTATTGGTGAAATTGCCAAAAACGGGTGCAATCGTGCTATCCGGCGATGCCGCTCACTTTAAGAGTAACTGGGACAATCGTCGGGTGCCTTCGATCAACTACGACAAGGAAAAAACGTCGGCCTCGATGCAGCGCATTGCAGATGTGCTGACGAAAGAGAAAGCACAGTTATGGATCAATCATGACAAAGCGCAGCGCGACAGCTTGAAAATGGCGCCCGACTACTACGAATAGACATGTCGATCAGGGAAGGACGTCCGCTTATGGCATTTAGCGGAGATGCCCGCACGTAGGTCGGAGTGTCCGCTTTGAGCGAAACCATCCCTGCTGGTTGCAGTGCAAAACGTCCGCGTGATCGACTTACCCACGAGGACAAAGGCCCGGCAGCCGACGATCGAGCCTAGCCTGTCGATCGGCGCACCGGCCCTTTCGCTCAGCAAATGATAATTGGCACAGATGAGACCGGCCGCGACTGCCAGCGCACCAAGGACGTAAAGCATTCGCGTTTTCAGGAAATAAATCCACAAAACCGAGGCTACGACACAACGGTGCCGCTGCCGTTCAGCGAATCGGGCGTGCCGGGGAGGCAATCTTTTCGACGGTTATGGTTAGCCTCGATCGGGCGCGGCGATGCCACGTTTTCCGCGCATCGGACCTATTTTTACTGTAAAAATTCGCATTTATGCGGCCTAAAACCCTGTATTTCCAATGCGCTACGATTGACAAGCGGAGGTATCATGACATCATTCCGACGGGGTGGCGCAATAATCGGGGGCAATTGGGATCGCACGCAATTTTGCGGCGATGATCAGGTGGCGCGGCAGCCACTCATCAGCGCTTTCGTTCTGTTTGCAGATGAGATTCGATCGTGGATGCCGCCACCCGGTTTGGGGGAATGGCGGGGGCTTTGTACGGGAATTCCCGAAACGGCTTAGGCGGCGAGATGGGGGCGGGATCTGACGAATCCGCCCCGCAGGTTGCTGTTGGCCAAATTCATTACGTGATCGGCGCCGCCACAGCGCTACGGCTGGACGGCGCTTTCATTCGGCTTAAACCCGGCGATCACATTTTCGAAGGCGACGTCATCGAGACAACGGCTGATGCCGAAGTGCGTTTCTGTTTCGTTGACGGCACTACCTTCAGGCTATCAAGTAACGCGCGCGCAATCATCAAAGAGTTCTCTGGTAAGGGCGGTGAGTGTTTGGCCTTGGTCGACATTGACCGGGGGGATTTTGCATTTTTTGCGGGCGAGATAGCGAAAGCTGGTCGCCTTGGGATCGATACACCCGTAGCGAATATACGTGGGCGTATGAGGACAGGCGGCATTGGTACCCTGTCATTGGTCTCGCTGTTCTTTGCCCTCATGGACAAAGTCCAGGCCGCTGATCCCGACTTCGCGTACATAGATGATGGGACCATTATACCGAACTACAAAGATGACACGCCCCACGGCAGCTTCGAGCTCGTTACCAAGGAAGCAACGCCCCGGCACATTTTTGTTGATGACCCGGGAGTGACCTGGGCGTTTCGTTTAGGCACTTCGTCTGAACTTAGCATCAGCCAAATCTCTAACAGTCCTGCGCGGATGA
>DATAPK010000411.1:0-2103 GCA_036265245.1 Tepidisphaeraceae bacterium
TTGGGCGCGGGCGGATTGCATCATGTGGCGTTTCGGATTCCAACGTTTGAGGAATATGACCGGTGGTTTGAGCGGCTAAAGGAATTTCGCGTGCCCACGAGCGGGCCTGTGGATCGGTTTTATTTTCGGAGTCTTTATTTCCGCGAGCCGAATGGGATTTTGTTTGAGCTGGCGACGGATGGGCCTGGGTTTGATGCGGATGAGGCGATGGAGCATCTGGGCGAGAAGCTTTCGCTGCCGCCGTTTTTGGAATCACGACGCGCGAGCATCGAAGCAGGACTGAAACCGATTTGATCTGTTTAGCCGGCGAGCATGCTCCCCGGCGACACGGGGATAAACGCGAGCTAGATAATCTTGACAGACTTTCCGAGCCGCGCGGATTCGTAGGCGGCGGTGATTACTTTCATATCTTTCAATCCCTCTTCGCCGGGCGTGAGGACGGGTTTGTTATTGAGGATGCAGTCGGCGAGGTGATCCATCTCGGCGGCGAAGTGGTTGACATGCGTGTAGGTGATTTCCTGTTTTGGGCCGTTGTGGGTGAGCCAGAGGCGATTGTTGGTGTAGGACTGAAGGGGTTCGGATTCGAGTTGGCCGTGGGTGCCGTAGAGACGGAAGCGGTTGCATCCAAAACCATATGAGGTCAAGACCGAGGCGAGCAGGCCGGAGTCGAAACGCAATTCAAAGGCGATGGTTTCTTCGACTTCTTTGAAGCGCGGATCGTTGGGTGTGGTGTAGCTGAAGGCGGTGACTTCGGACGGTTCCTGGCTGGAGAGATAGCGGATGGCGTTGACGGCGTAAATACCCATGTCCATGAGCGGGCCGCCGCCGGCGAGCTTTTTGTTGAGACGCCACTGGGTGGGATCGCCGGTATTGAAGCCGGCTTCGGCGGTGATTTGTTTGATGGTGCCGATGTCGCTCTGTGAATGCGAAAGCTCGATGGCGCGGATGGTCAATGGTTCGTAGCGCTGGCGATAACCGATCATGAGTTTGCGATCGGCTTTGACGCAGGCGTCGATCATGGATTGGCATTCTTCGACGGTGTTGGCCATGGGCTTTTCGCAAAGGACGTGCTTGCCGGCGTGGGCGGCGCGGATGGTGTACTCGGCGTGCATGCTGTTGGGCAGGACGATGTAGACGACGTCGATATCGGGGTTGTCTTTGATGCTGTCGAAGTTGTCGTAGGTGTAAATGTTTTTGGGATCGATGTTGTATAGCGCGGCTTGCTGGCGGGCTTTGTCGGGATGGCCGCTGACCAGGGCAACGGCGCGGGCGAGTTTGCATTTCGCTAAGGCGGGCAGAAGTTGGTCCATCGTGAGCGTGCCGACGCCGACAAGGGCGAAGCCGAGCTTTTTGGGTTCGCTCGAATTGACGTCGGCAATGAGCGGAGTTGTGGCCAGCGCCGCAATCGCGGCGGCAGAGCTTTCGAGAAATGTTCGGCGCGAAACGGATGAGGGGTGCTGTGGCATGCGATATCTCTCCAATGATGGGGAATTCTTCTGCGGCATCATAGCATGGTAATCTGCGTAGATGCTGGTTTTTGCTACCTTTTCCTGCGTCCACTAAGATGTTGTTCATGTCACGTCACACAATTTTCGTCGTTGGGTTTTTCGTTTTGATTGGATGCACGGTTGCGAAATCGCAAACCACCAAACCGGCGGCGACTCAGCCGAGCCCGGCGAACTGGGTGGAAAGCAATCCAAAAAGCCCGGTAATTGAGGGTGCTAAATTGAAGCGATTGGGGAGCGGGTATTTCTTTACGGAAGGGCCTACGTCCGACGACAAGGGGAATGTCTTTTTTGTGGATCAGCCCAGCAATCGGATTTTGGAATGGAGCATCAGCGGCGAGATTTCCACCTGGTTGAAGCCCAGCGGGCACGCCAATGGGATGTCGTTCGATTCTAACGGCGATTTGATCGCGTGCGCGGATGAACTGAGCCAGCTCTGGGCGATTACACCGGAGAAAAAGGTAACAGTTCTGTTGAAGAATTATCAGGGCAAGTTTCTCAATGGGCCTAACGATGTGTGGATTCGTCGCGATGGGGGAATGTATCTGACTGATCCGTTTTATCTTCGCGACTGGTGGAAAGTGCGCGGGCAAAAGAT
>DATAPK010000412.1:0-8746 GCA_036265245.1 Tepidisphaeraceae bacterium
GGGCCTTCGATGATGGTTTCGCCGCCCGCAGCCCAATCAAGCTGCACGCATCCACTACGCAGGCGCAAAGAGGTGCCGAGGGGCACCTTTCCGGATTCTGGAGGCCCTGCTCCTGGTTCCCAGGATGCGGCAATGGTTGCACCAATAGTGGCAACAGGGGGCGGCGTTTGCGGTTCGGGTGTCACCTTCACCGCCAAGCTCGGCTGGGCGATGGAATGCTGCGAGCGTTGCGAATCCATCGCCGTTTCCCCGGTGCCATTTTGCCGCCTGACCAGCACCGCCACCGCCAGGCACAACATCACCAGTGCTGCGATGGCTGCGCCATATAACAATCTTCGTCTGGCTGATCGGGCGTCGGCTGCATTTCTATCCTGGCGTCGAGGCGGCAACGGTAGCAGTTGGATTGGCGCGTCATCGAATTCGTCCGCTTGAAGCTGCACGTCACTCAAAGCAGGCAACACCATCGTTTCGTTTAGAGTGAGCTGCGCTTCATCCTCAGATAGTAAATCTTGCTCGGAGCCCGGCGTCGCCCCCTCACCCAACGCCGCGGCATATTCATACAGGCTCGCATGCAAGTGCAGCATGCGGATGTAAAGCCGGCGTATCCCCGCATCATTTCGCACCAGTTCTTCCAGTTCTGCCGCCTCCTTGGCGTCGATTCGCTCATTGCAGACCGCCAGAATCAGCTCCATGGCGCGCTCATATCGCGGATCGAGACTGTTTTCCTGCGGGCTGCTCATACGTCACCGGCCGCCAGTCTGCGATCAATGCATTCATGCAGCGCTTGACGGACGCGACTGAATGCCTTGTAGACCGCGTTGAGCGGGCGATTTACGCTCTGGGCCACCGTCTGGATGCTCTGCCCCTCCTCATAGTGAAGTCGAAGGAGTTCCTGATTCTGGGCCGACAACTTCTCGACACATCGCTGCAGCGCATGCACCCGCGCCGGCAGTTCTGCACTGAGCGCAGCCATCTCATCGGCAACTGCGTCTATGAACGCATCGCTGAATATGACCCGCTGGCGCGCCTGCCGCTTGCGGTATTCCTTCACCTCAAGACGCGCAATCTTGCACGCCCATGCGAAGAAATTAGTGCCGGGCTGAAATTGATCGAACTTTTTCCACATAATCAGGCTGCATCGCTGGGTAATTTCTTCGGCGTCAGCCCAATGCGGCACCAGTGACAGCACAAACGCGCGCAGGCTCGACTGGCAACCCGTGTATTGCTGAATGAAACCTTCGGCATTTTGGCGGGTCGTATTCGTTTCCATCTCAGCGTCCCGGACCACCGATTGAGCCTGGCAGGCGCAGCTTTATCTGCGACTTCCATGTGCATACGGCGCAGACCACGCGGATTTGACACACAATTTCCGCCCGGGCCAATGTTTCCGAGCCAACACCTATCAACAAAGTAATGAATCGCCATCTTCGGCGGTCGCGAATGAAATTCTTTGTCAGATTTCCCGTTTTCGATCCGTAATCATCCGCGGTCAACACATTTGCGCATCGGGTCGCGCGCATTTCAGTTCGTTCCCATGGGTTGCTCTCGCAACCTGAGACGGAGGTATTGGGCATGTCTGTGGATATCAGATTTCGAGGGTGGCGATGTTCTGCTCAGAAAACCCGTGCTGACCGGCCAATTCCAAGAGGGTTTACACTGGTTGAACTGCTTGTGGTCATCGGCATCATTGCAATTCTGATCGCCATTCTGCTGCCCGCGCTAAGTCGGGCGCGGCGACAGGCGGCCAGTGCTGCATGCCTCTCGAACCTTCGCCAACTGGGTCTGGCGCTCCAGATGTATGTGCAGGACAATCACTACATCGCGCCCACCATGGGGCAATTTGGCGGGCAAAAAGGATCTTATTGGATGGTTTGCATGGGGCCTTACCTCGGCAAGCAACGATGGGTCAATCCATACGACCCGCCGGCAAACTTGGCCAGCCAGTTTCCGGCCGCTCCCTCCTTCGCTCAGCAGTTGGCCGCGCAGCAATATATGCCGCCTGTCTGGTATTGCCCTGAAGCACCTGCCTCGAACGCGAGACAGGGACAAACCGGAGGCGGAGATTGGGGCGGAGCCACCTGGCCTTGGGGGCCGGGCACCTACGCAGACATTCTCTACATCGGCAGCAGCTATGGATTCAACGGCTGGCTTTATGACTTGAACACCGCGCCGATCATCAGTGGCGTACCCGCACCAGCCTGGTTCAGCGGCGCTTCGCAGTGGTTTAACAACCCAGTAGGCTCGTGGAAGTCGTACTTTTGGAATATGAAATATGTCCGTGGCGGCTCGCGCGTTCCCGCCTTTGCGGACAGCACCTGGCACGAAGCGTGGCCTTATAACTTCACCCTCGACAGCGGGGCCAAGCGGATCGATTCCCCCCCGGACATACAGGGCCTGAAAATGGGCGCCTATTACAACACGAACATCGGCGTCTTCGGCAAGAACCAGTCGCAGATGTGCCGGTTCTGTTTCTCCCGACATGGAACCTCCATCAATGTCCAGTTTATGGATGGACACGGCGAATCAATCCCATTGGCCGACCTGTGGATGCTGAAGTGGAGTCCCCGCTCCAACATGGGATCGCCGGTCAGTCCCTTCCCCTCCCCTTAAATCGGAGATTTCAAATGTCCTTGCGAGGAATTCGCCGTTCCGCGGCGGCGAGGCTGGTGTCACTTCTGGTAACGGCGGCCATTACGTTCAGTTGCATCATATTTTGTATCGTCGATCCGCATGCGACCGCCGCGGATCAGCCAGCTTCGGGGAAAAGCGTGCAGTCCACTGAATTTCTGAACTGGGCCCCCACTCCGCCCATGGGCTGGAACAGTTGGGACTGCTTTGGCGCAGCCGTCAATGAACAACAGTTCCGCGCGAACGCCGATTTCATGGCGGAGAAATTATTGACGCACGGTTGGCAGTATGTCGTCGTTGACATCCAATGGTACGAGCCGAATTCCAGGGGCTGGAACTATCGGCCCAATGCTGAGTTGGCGATGGACGAATATGGTCGCTTGCAGCCAGCGCCGAATCGTTTTCCATCTTCCGCGGATGGCAAAGGCTTCAAACCGCTGGCAGACTACGTCCACTCCAAGGGGCTGAAGTTCGGGCTGCACATGATGCGCGGCATTCCACGTCAGGCGGTTGCCCGCAACACATCCATCCTCGGCACCAACTACCACGCCGCCGACATCCACACCAAGGCTGTGCCCTGTTCGTGGAACGGAGACATGTGGACCGTCGATACAACCAAGCCTGGCGCACAGGAATATTACGATTCACTCTACGCGCAATACGCTCAATGGGGCGTTGACTTCGTGAAGATCGATGACCTGAGTCGCCCGTATCACAAGGGAGAAATCGAAGCGATTCGCAATGCAATCGACAAGTGTGGAAGGCCGATGGTCTTCAGCACCTCTCCTGGTGCCACGCCGCTTAGTGAAGGCGAGCACGTTTCCACCCACGCCAATATGTGGCGCGTCAGCGATGACTTCTGGGATCAATGGCGCCCGTTGGAAGAGCAATTCGAGCGCCTAACCTTATGGTCCCGCTATAGCGGCCCCGGCCACTATCCCGATGCGGACATGCTGCCCCTGGGCGCCATTCGCGTGGGGCAAAGAGATGGTGGCCACACTCGCTTCAATCGCGATGAGCAATACACTTTGATGACGCTCTGGTCGATTTGCCGCTCCCCATTGATTTTCGGCGGAAATTTGCCGGATACAGATGACTTCACGCTCTCGCTGATCACAAACGACGAAGTTTTGGCTGTCGATCAGCACAGCGCTAATGGCCGGCAATTGTTCCGCCGCGAGCAGTTGATTGCCTGGGCCGCAGACGTCCCGAACTCGAATGACAAATACCTCGCCCTTTTCAACGCACGCGACCCGGACCCGGATTCGTCGAAGGAAGGCGTTCCAGTAACAGTTCAACTACAGGATTTGGGATTCAAAGGGGCCGTCCGAGTGCGCGACCTCTGGCGACATGCAAATCTGGAGAAAGTTCAAGGCTCGTTCGCACCCGTCGTCTCATTTCACGGCGCGGGGCTATACCGCCTTCAAGTCCCCTAATCCTCACCGGCAACGGCGGCCCGCTGACCAGCGTCGGATTTGGAAGTACCCATCAATCGCGGCGGGCAAATCATTAGATATGGTTCGCAAGGATGGCATCAGCCATTTTCGGTGTATTCATTGGAGGCGGAGGGATTTGAACCCTCGTCCCGAGATAACACTGATGCCGGCCTCTACATGCTTAGTCGATGGTTTAATCTCATGTCACGCGGCGGTCATCGACAATCTTCGCGCGACACCAGCAGTCTGAATCTCATCCACTGACCGACGGCCGAGTCAGCAGACCAGCCCACTATTTACGGTCGATCTGTCGTGGGCGCCAGACCGATCCGAGACCACCTTTAATTAGGCAGCCATTGCGAACGCGGGGGCGCCGAAACCGACGCGACCCGTCACATCACTGTTATTAGCAGTTATGTTTTGCATAGATTTTTTACCAGGCCAACTATGCGTCCTGGGCATGCCACCTTCACCGTTGCAATCCGGTCGAAACCAGTCGCCCCCGGTAAGGGTCTATCTTTTCAAAGAGCAACCAACCGAACAACCTTATCTTATATCGGCCGCGAAGAGAAATCCGGCAATCAAAGAGCAAAATCCTGCGTATTTTGCGATTTATTTGGACTTCCATGAATTCCCATGCTAATTACATCATCTTCCACACCTTGGAGAGGAGTGACCGTGCCCGAGAATTATCGCCCGCTTTTATCTCGCCGCGGCAAATTGGTGGCGATTGGCTTGGCAGCGGCGCTCGCGCGCCCGGCCTTGGCGGTCGTCACCGTCGCCCAAAACAGCAGCACCAATTGGACGATCACCAACGGCGCAATGACTGTCGTCTTTAATCCCAGCAAACAAGATCTGACTTCCGTCAAACTTGGAGTGGGAGGCAGCGCAAGTTCTAATCTGCTCGTCTCCGGCGGCACGGTCGATCAGGAATTCGCCGGCACACCCTTCGGCGGTGGCGCGCAGACCTTCAACCTGGCGATGGGTCCAAACAACAGCTACGCCGACGTCTGGACTGATTCCGCCTCCGCCGGAGCCGCGATGAATGCCACGGGCACACTCATCAATCCCGTCGATTATCAGTTTCATTACCTGATGTTCGACAACGATTCCACGATTCACGTGTACGAGGTCGTCAATCATTCCGCCACCGATCCGGCGACAAGCGTCGGCCAAGGCCAATTCCTCTTCCGATCCAACCCAACCCTTTTCCCAAATTTCTATCAACAAAACACCGGCCCAAACAACATGGTCGGCGTGACCACCACCAACGTCCCCAGCACCGCCTCCAATTTCAGCAGCGTCTCCGGCCAGGCCGGACGAACCGTGCAGGACGCAACCACCGATCTCACCGCCAGCGGAATCGCCGGCGACAACGGAACGAATTTTTACACCAAGTACGATTACTCCAGCTATACCCAGTTCTGGCAGGCGACGACCGCTTACGGCCCACAGTTCTCTGTTTCATCGGTTGTTCCCTCAACCGAAACCATGACCGGCGGCCCTACCAAGCAAGTGTTGAATCAGACGAATCCCGGCATCATCAATCTCGAATTTCTTTCCGATCACTACGGCATCGACGGCGCCGGCCCGGGCAACGCATTCCCCGGCTACGCCTATTTCCCCACGCAAGGCGTTGCCTCGAGCAGGCTCTTCGGGCCTTACGCGTTTAATATTGAATCCAGCGTTGGCAAAACCGGCGCGCAGATTAACCAGGATGCAGTGAATTCGATCGCCAAAGATCAGGCACTTTATCAAACCGACACCACGCTCATCGGCGATGGCTATCTCACCACTGGCAATCGCGGAAGCGTGCAAATTAACGCCGCCAGCCCCGCCGGCTGGAGTTCCAACTCCACCAAAAACACCGTCGTCCTCTCCGACAACGGCGTGAACATGCAGGAATCGCACCAAGGATATCAATACTGGGCCCAGTTGAGTTCCAACGGCTCCGCCAACATCACCAACGCGGCCCCCGGCACCTATCGACTGACGATGTATCAAATCGGCCAGTGGGGCGAGACGCGCGTGGATGGCGTGCAGGTGCAGCAGGGAAAGGTAAACACGCCGCAGAATCTGAAATTCACGCCGGAAAATTTCGGCACCGCCGCCCCAATTTGGACCATCGGCTCGCCCGATCGTTCCGCCGGCGAATTCCTGAACGGCCACAACGCGCAAGGCCTCGATCAACGCCAATTCTACGGCGCGTACGATTACTGGGGCGAGATGCAAACGCTCGGCACCCCCGGAAAAGTCGTCTACTACGCCACCGGCGTCGGCGCCACACCTGCAACGAATGATCCGAACAAATGGATCGCCAACGAGTGGAAGACGTTTAACCCCGGGCTTTACGATTCCGCCAACACCACCGACGACAACTATGCCAATATCGCGCCTGCGTATGTGCGCGATGCGGCACACGGCGGCACCGGCTCGGGGCCGGGAAGTTTTACAGGATCGCCTTGGGAGGTTCATTTCACCGTCACGCCGACTCAATTAGCGCAGGGGCAGTTCGTCGTGCTATCCGTCGGAGCAGTCGCGCTCAAAGCCAGTCTCGTCGTCTTGCTGAACGGGCATTCCGAAACCTGGAGCTTCAACAATTTCTCCGGCCCGGACGATCCGATGACCCGCAGCGGCGACGCCGGCTTCTATCAATGGGCCGCCTTCCAATTCCCCGTCGCCGACCTCAATGCCGCCGGCGCAGACGATATGTTCACCTTCGGCGTCAGCCAAACCGATGGCGTCATGTTCGATGCCCTCCGCATGGAGATCACCAACACATCCGCCAGTCCGACAACCACCGGATGGGATGATTACAACTACATTACAAGCAGCAAGGTGGGCCAGAATGATGCGGTGGCGCTGGCAGCTCTGAACTCATTCAGCCCGCTCCCTGAACCCTCTTGTATTTCTCTATTGGCAGGTGGATTACTGCTGTTGTCACGTCGCAAATCCAGATAGCGAGTTTCGCCGTGATTTAAGTTCCCAGTTTGCCCGACGCTAAATACGCATCAATGCCTGAGCGAAGATCAAACTTCGTCGTATAACCAAGCTTTTCTTTTGCGAGCATCTGATCCGTCTCCGTCCAATCCTGCGTGAAGCCATACGGATTCTCAAAATAATCCGGCTTCAAATCGGTTTTCAAAACACGATTCAATTCCGCGACCACTTCGTTGAACGACCAGCTTCGCCCCGCCCCCGCGTTGAACACGCCGCTGGATTTGGATTGCACCGCCAGAAGATTCGCCTGCACCACATCATCGATATAAACAAAATCCCGCTTCTGCTCCCCCGCCTTGAAAATCCGCGGCTTTTTGCCCGCGCGCATCTGAATCGCCAACTGATAAATCATGCTCGCCAGCTTGCCCTTGTGCGCTTCGCCAGGCCCATACACATTGCTGTACCGCAGCCCCACGATCGGATGCGCCAGCTTGCTCTCATATCGTTTCGCCAACCGTTCCATGCACAACTTGCTGAACGCGTAGGTATTTAACGGGCTCAGCGTCTGCCCCTCCTTCATCGGCACCGGCCCCTGCCCATACACGCTGCAACTGCTCGCCCACACCATGCGCGCTTTTGTTTCCACTGCCCAATCCAGCAACGCCCGAAACATTTCGACATTATTTCGCAACATCCGCTGCGGATCGCTGGTCGCCGACCCATCCGCCGCGATCACGCCCGTGATGCTCGCCTGGTGAAAAATCGCATCGAACTTGCCAAGCGAGATCATCGACGCCACATCATCATGATTCGCCAGCGTCAGCACATCGCCGCCAAAGTCGATCAGATTCTGCCACCCCCCCGAAAGAAAGCTGTCGGCAGCGATCACGTCATGGCCATCAGCCGCCAATCGCCTGGCCAAATTCGACCCAATAAACCCCGCCCCGCCAGTCACCAGAACACGCACCATAACCTCCAAGTTCTAAAACGAACGTCAGCCAAAACCATGCTACTGACCAATTCAGTCACAACAACCGCGACAACTCGGCCAGTATGTCGCAGTTTTATGGCCCCATGCCAAGCCGCAAAAATTATTTGGAAAACCGATTTATAGCTCCATCCCTTTATATGCCAATAACTTATTCGATGGCGTAACGAATTCTCACATTTTTTGTCAGTCTGGGCATTCCAGTTGATATAGCGTGAGGTGTTCGGGGATATGTCGTAACAGGCAAAAACCCGAGCCTAAAACTTAGCCCATTCTTCCCCCGATTGTGAAGAGTGCTTCTATCCCACAACCCGAAGCATTCTTCACCAGCCCCATTCGAAGCCGACCTTGCCCGGGTCGGCTTTTTTTATGCGCCCATCGCACTACCATCCCTCACCATGTCCTTCGTCCCCCTCTTCACCCAGCACAGCCGATCCTGGCGCGAAAACCGCTACGTCTATCCCGTCATCAGCCGGCGAAGCAAGGGCCTTTCCATCGGCGTGAATCTCAACCCCGACAAAGCCTGCAACTTCGATTGCATCTACTGCTGTGTCGATCGAACCATCCCCGCAACCGTGCGCGATGTCGATCTCAACCTGCTTCGCGACGAGCTGGCCCACATGCTAGACCTTTACACCAGCGGCGATCTCTTCCGCGCCGCGCCACTCGACCAAACTCCTGACCACTTACGGCGCTTAAACGACATCGCCTTCTCCGGCGACGGCGAACCCACCGCCTATCCCCAATTCCACCG
>DATAPK010000413.1:0-2229 GCA_036265245.1 Tepidisphaeraceae bacterium
AACGCCTCCTCCGCCATCGGGCCAAGGAGCACGCCATACCGGGGATACATCAAGCCGCCGGTGAGAATGAGTTCAACATTTTCGTCGTTTAGAAACAAGTTGGCGATGGGAAGCGAATTGGTGACCAGTTGAAGCGTGATGCCGAGCAGCTCCTGGGCAAAATAGAATGTCGTCGTGCCGCCGTCGATCAGCACTGTTTGCCCGGGCTGCACGAGCTTTTTCGCGGCCTTGGCAATCTGCCGCTTCACATCGACGTGATAGCTCATCCGCTGATCGAAAGCATAAGGCCGCGTTCCTCCGGCGGTCTTTTCGCCGATCCATACTACGCCACCGTGCGTACGCTCGACGAGCCCGGCCTGCTGGAGCATCTCGACATCGCGGCGCACGGTCGATTGCGATACGCCCAACTCCGCGGCGATCGTGTCCAGATCCGCCATGCCGCGCCGGCCGAGCAGTTCCTTCAGACGAGATTGTCGTTCCGGTATCAACATTTTCAGGTGGCAGGGGCATCCTGCCCGTGTCTGATGGCGCTACTACTTTGATCCATTCCCCTTCGTCACATCCATCTGAATCTTCTGTCGCGAGTAGGCGACCTTTTGTGCGGCGTTCATCTTCTTAAAATCGACGCGTCCATCGGCCAGCTTCGGAAAGGCCGCCGTTGCTACAACCGGGCTTTCATTGCTTTTCTTCTTCGCACCAGATTTGGAAAGTGAAACAACATTTCCGCTCCCGGCATAACTCGTTGCCGTTGTCGTCAGTTCCAGATCATCCTTCAAAACGCGATAGGGCTTGAGGCCCAGTTTCTCGATCTCGCCATGATAGGCGCGCACGGCTTCAATCGCGGTGATCTGTCCATTGGCGATCTGGTGCAGGTATCGGATGAACGTCAGCGCGTGCTCGCTGTTGTTGATCTTCCGGCCGAAAAGCGCCGCGCGAGCGCCGTGCTTTTTTGCCTCTTCGAGTAATTTGAATGCATCGTGCGTTGTGCCGCTCGATCCGCCGAGGATTCCTGGAATGAGTGTTGGGTCATACTCGACCAATTCCTCCATCGCGCGCGGCCCGTGATAGGCAATCTTCAAGAACGTCGGCCGGCCGCTGCTCGGAACTCCGGCCAGCGTACGGGCGATCAGATCATTCACGTATCGACCCAGATCGGCAGGGCACTTGTCGCCGCAGGCGTTGGGATCAAACACTTCCAGGAAGTGCCGAAATCCCTTGCTTTCCGCCTCGATGCGAAATGCCTTGTACGCTTCCAGCGTTGGGTAGTCGAATTCGAGTCGATTGTTTGGCGTGATGGAATAGAGCCCCAGGTCCGCCCCGAGCGTTCGCTCATCATCGGTCGGGTTTATCCTCCCCGACTGGATCTGCTCGATGGTCGCCGATCGAAATGGCCGCGAAGGTTCTGTTGCGAACGATGAGCCGGCCATCAGATGAATATCGGTCGTATCGTTTGCCCGGACAGCCGGCGTTACAGTCGATTTCTCGAACAGCTTTTCATGGATCGTCAGCGATTCGCTTGTGCTGGCCGACATGAGCATGATGTCAACCAATCCCTGACTGACGATCTCGCGCATCTGATCGCGATAGTCCTTCAATGATCGCGTCTTTCCTGTCCGCGCATCCTTGCCCGGGGCGGCAAGCCCTGCCGCCATGTCGGCATCCTTCGCATCGGCGAGGATGAAATCCTTTGCGCCGCTCAGGTTCATGCGAATGCTCTGAATCTTCGCATCGAGCGAACGATTCGAGCGGATCGGAGGAACAACGGCGCTGGTCTTGTTTGAGCAACACATGGATTTTAAGATTGTTTTTCGCCACGGATGAACACAGATTGACACAGATAAAATGCGAAGCGTTGAAATCGCGAGCTTGCAACTGCGATCCTCAATACTTTTTCCCTATCTGTGTTCATCTGTGTCCATCCGTGGGGAAACTCCTACTTTTTCACCTGCGCATAAGTCGCATCAAGCGCCTTTGCGCTGGTTTGCATTGCCGAAGCCTCCTTGGGCCAGAGTTCGATTTCGTATCGCTTCAGCACGCCGGTGCGTCCGATCAGCGTTGGAACGCTTGTGCAGGTTCCCCGGATTCCATATTCGCCGGCGAGTTGCGTGGAGACTGGCAGCACCTTCGGCTGATTCAGCGCGATGGGGTGAATGACGTCGGTGATGCTGAGCGCCACCGCCCATCCCGCGCCGCCTTTGAGCTCGATCGCCTCGGCGCCGCTCTTCTTGG
>DATAPK010000414.1:0-4330 GCA_036265245.1 Tepidisphaeraceae bacterium
AACCGGCCTCTACGCCGGTGCTCTGCTGAACACCTTCGAAAAATACGGAGCCAACCTCACCATCGCCGGTCCCGCCCTTCTCTTCCGCCACACATCTGCCCCCGCGTGGGATAACGCATTCATCAACTTCAATCACAAGGGATATTTCACCGCGCCCAATTATGTCGTCATGAAACTCTGGCGAGAACATTTCGCCCCCGAGCGCCTCACCGTAGACGGCGACGCCGGCCCACTCAACCTGATCGCCACCCGCGACCAAAACGCCGGCAAGCTCATCCTCAAAGCAGTCAACCAAACCAACACCGACATCTCCGTCACCGCCACCCTGGACGGCCCTGGCTTCACCCCCGCCACCGCCGATTTCGCCCTCGTCGCCCCCGGCAATCTCAACGCGCGAAATTCCATGAGCCAGCCCAATGTCGTGAAACCCGTCTCCGCCAACGTTACCTTGGACAAACAGGCAATCCATTTCACGATGCCGGCTTATTCCGCGGGAGCAATCACCATCTCAAAAGCAAAGTGATATTTCGTTTTTATGATTCCATCGCCCACCGCCACCCCGGATGCTTGATGCACGCAAGCGCCTCCTTCACATCCAACCCCTGCTGCGCCTTCGCCTTAAACTGCGCCCGCCGCTGATTCCAGATTTTCCACTCCGCCTCCGTCGGCGCATATCTTCCCCGATACGGAACGCGATTCCCCACCAGCATCACCAGAAACCCTTCAATCCCAAACTGGCTGCCCGTGGTGCCCAGATGATATCTGCAAAAACCCGTCGGCCCGTTCTCATCATAAAACTCAAGCAGCGGCGCAAGGCGGGAAATATCCGTATCCCCGCGGCAATGTTTCCAAAACGACGTATCCAACTTCGTATTCGCCCAATAGTGCAGCGTCAAAAAATCCCGAATCTCATCCCACGTCGCCGCCCACACATCGTTGAACAATTTCTTAATCGTCGGCGTCGGCGCGAGCCCCGTGTGCAAAAGAAAATCGACCAGTATTTTGCTCTGCCAGCAAATCACCATCAGCGACGTCGATTCCAGCGGCTCCACAAATCCGCTCGCATTGCCGATCCCCATCACATTATCCACCCACCCCCGCGCATATCTTCCGGTTTTAAATTTAACCACGTGATCCCACGTCTTCGCCTTTGGGTTCTTGCGCAAGAATTCCTCTCGCGCCTCATCATCCGACATCGCCGCCGAACTATAAACATACCCCCGATTGATGCTCTGCTCATGATCGATCCGCCAGCACCACCCCGCATCCATCGTTTCAGCGGTGGTGTAAGGAAGGATCGGTTCATCCGTGCGATCCCAGTTGCCCACGATCGCGCGATCGCTGAAAAGCGACGCCGCAAAGCTGATGTAAGGCTCTTTCATCGCCCCGCCCAGCAGCTCGCTGCGAAACCCGCTCGCATCGACAAAAAAATCCGCCTCAAACTTTCGTCCATCCTCCAGCACAATCGCCTCAATCCCCTCCGGCCCTCGCCGCGCCTCCTTCATCTTCCCATCGACAATCTCAACCCCAATCTCCCGCGCCACCTTCTCCAAAAACGCAACCAGCTTGATGTTCTCAATATGAAGTGCATGCCACGGCGGAATCTCCGGCCCCCCGCCGTTCGGATTCCTCGCAAACGCCTTCCCCTCCGCCATCAGCGACCCCTGAAGATTCACGTAAGTAAAATCCTCTTCGCAGTAATATCCATTTGGCCGCGCCAGATCACCCCACTGCACATCGAGCTGCGGCTCAAACCCATATTCAAATGCCCCGCGTGGCCCCCAGATAAAATGAATCCCCATCTTCCACGTCGGCTCCGCCTGCGCATAAAACTGCCGCCGATTGATCCCCAGATATTCAAACAAATGCTCCGGAAACGCCGGCGTGGTGCTCTCACCAACCCCAATCACCCCAATCTCCGGGCTTCGCACCACGCGCACCGATAGCCCCGGAATTTTCCGCTTCAACGTAATCGCCGCCAAAAATCCCGCGCTGCCCGCGCCCAAAACCAGAATCTCGCGAATCATAAAACTCTGCCCGCCTCTCACTTCGCCTGAAATTCATAAATATTCACGCTAATCGGCGCAATCGTCAGCCTGCCAGGATCTCCCTCAACCTGCTGATCCTCAATATGCACCCCCGGCTCCTGCCCAATCACGTTCGATGCATCCAGACTCGATGGCGCCATGCGCCAAAGATGTGCCTTGCCGGAAATCTCCATACCCTTAAATGAAACCGTCAGACTCTGCGCCGATTCAGTCGGGTTGATGACGGCAAGCGTGACCGATTTACGATCACTACTCAGTGCCGCCGAGACATCGAGCGGATAAGTATCCCCGCCCGCGTTGACCTTCGGCTGATCGCCTCCCACCGGATATCTCGGCGCCGGCTGCGGCGAATTCCCGCCAACCTCAACCGGCAACACCCCAAAATGATCCCGATAAAGCTTGAACACCAACCCCACAGGATTCAGACTCATCTGCGTCCGATTGGCGCTCAGGCATGAACTCGCAAACGTAAACGCCCCCATCTTAAACACCTCCGTATGCCGGAACATCTCATGAAACTGCGCCGCATAAGCCATCGCCGGCTTGTACGTCATTGGCACAGCCCGGCGATACGAATACTCATCCAAACTAATCGTCACCGGCTTCGCCCGAAGCGCCGGAATGCGATTCAGATACTCCTCATACGCCTCATACTTCGCCCGCACCCGATTGGCCGGCCGCCGCACCCATTCCGCAAGCGTCTCATCCACGTCCACATATTTCCCGCTCGCCAGATCAAACCCCTGCCCGCTGGTGCAATATGCGTGCTCGCTCACCATATCGATATTGTCCAGACAATGAGACAACAGCCCGCCCGTCCAATCCGCCGGCGACAAAATCTCCGTCAACACCTTGCCATCAATCCGCTTTCCCTGAAGCGTCACGGTCATCTCATCCGGCATCGCGCCCGAAGCGATCAACCTGATCGTCGGATCAACCCGTCGCATCGCCTCGGCGAACAAATTGTGCTTGATCTCATATTGATTCAGCGGCATCACCCCCAGTTGCCAGTCGCCATACATCTCATTGCCAATCCCCCATAATTTGATCCCATAAGGCTGCGGATGCCCATTGGTCGCGCGAAGCTGTCCCATCGGTGTGCTTGCCGCGCCGTTCGCATACTCAACCAGCTGCGCCGCCGAATACGCATCCCCAAATCCCGCGTTCACCGATATATAAGGATCGACCCCCAGCAACTCAAACAGCACCATGAATTCATCCAGCCCCACATCGTTCGGCTGCAAAACATTCCACGCGTGATCCCACGTTGGCGGCCGCTTATCCCGTTCGCCAATAGCATCGCGCCATTCATAATTCGAGATGTAATTCCCGCCCGGAAAGCGATAGACCCCCGAATGCAACTGCTTAAGCGCGTCGATCACTTCAGGCCGAAACCCCCGCACATTATCCGCCGGCATCAGCGACACCACGCCAATGCGAAACCAACCCGTCCCAGTCCCGGCAATCTCCAGCCGAGCATCCTCGCTGTCCGCCCCCGCCGTAAAATTCAACGGAAACTCCGCATACGCCCCCGCCAACTTCGTAATCTGAACCGTCTGCCGATCCTCCGCGTTTGCCCCCCATATCAAACTGACGACCACCGTCGCCCCTTCACCCGCCAGCACGATATGCCCGCTGTAAATCTTCCCCTTGCGAACCGCGATCCCCTCCTGCTTAATTCCATGCTCACCGTCTCCATCCAATTTCACCAGCGGCGAGTGAGTTCCCGTATACGCATGATCCGAATCCATCGTCACAGCCTGCGCCGCCCCAATCGGATTCCACGTCCGCAACCGCCCCCTGCCTCGCGCCGCTTGAGTCGTCGCCGGCGCAGGCACGCGCGCCACGATCGGATTATAAAACTTCCGATCGTCCAGCATCTCCGCCCAAAAAGTTCCGTTGATCACATTCCCCAGATGCTCGATGAATTGACCATAAACATACGGATTGATCGGCTCACCTGTCTTACTGACATCCACAGTAGCCGTTATCGATTGCGGCTGCGCAGCAACAGAAATAGCCATCGCAACCGCGACCATCAAAAACATTAATTTCATGGCGATCCTCTTCCTGTCATTCCCCCTCATGCCAACTCAAACGTCGCCGCCACAACAGAAAGTGGCGGCAACTTCATCGTCGCCACCCCGTTCGCAACCGTCGCATCCTTGAACGCCTGCCCGACCACATTGTTCGGATTCTCAAAACTGTTGCTCGCCTTCGGATCTTTCCCACTCACAATCTCTCCATTCACCAGCTTTTGAACCTGCGCATCACCCAGCCGA
>DATAPK010000415.1:0-7344 GCA_036265245.1 Tepidisphaeraceae bacterium
CGGCGGACTCATGGCCTTCATGTTCGTCATGGCCGTCTGCTTCCTCATGCGCCCGCGCAGCATCGTCCCCTGGCGAATGTTCTCCATGATCGGCGCGATGATGTTCATCCTCGCCGTCACCGGAATCAGCATCGACATCAACGGCGGAAAAGATCGCACCATCTCCTTCTCCCAGGTCGTCGAAAATGTCTCCAGCATCCTCGGCTCCAGCAAAGCCACCGGCCTCGATGCCACCAAGGAATGGCGCAAAAATTGGTGGAACGACATTATCGGCTACACCGTTCATGGTCCCTATTTCTGGGGCGGCAAAGGGTTCGGCATCAACCTCGCCGACGACGACGGATATCAAGTCGAAGCCGACGCCTCCCTCCGCAGCCCCCACAGCATCCACTTCAGCATGCTCGCCCGCGGCGGCGTGCCCATGGCTTTCCTCTGGGCACTTCTCCTCTTCACCTGGGGCTTCGGCATCGCCTGGGGCCATCTCACCGCCAAACGACGCGGCGAGCTCCGCTGGGCCAGTGTTTTCTTATTTATCGGATGTTACTGGGCCGCCTTTTTGATCAACGCCTCTTTCGATGTATTCTTGGAAGGCCCCATGGGCGGCATCTGGTTCTGGACGGTGTATGGTGTAGGAATTGCCTGTCTCTACCTATACAAAAATCAGCCCCGGGCGCTCCAATATTAAGGACGGCTGATGCGAGGAACCCCATTTTCGACCCGATAATGAACCAGTGTTGCAATGCACGACGGAGGATGGTTGGAATGACCAATGCCCAAGCCCGAATGACCAATGAATGACCAAACCCCAAAACCCAATTGGTCATTGTGCATTGGGAATTCATTGGTCATTCGGATTTGGTCATTGGTCATTTTGTGGCCCTGAGAGCGAAAGATTGAGATTGTCTGAGATATGCGGATTCTAATCGCCCATAATTTCTACCAGCAGTCCGGCGGCGAAGACTCAGTCTTCTACGCCGAAGCCGCTCTATTAGAGCAATACGGCCACGCGCCCCTGCGCTACGTCCTCCACAACAATCAAATTCACAACATGGCCCGCATCAGCGTCGCCGGCAAAACCTTATGGAACCGCCAGGTGCACCGCGAGCTCGCCGATCTCGTCCGCAACCAAAGCATCGACATCGTCCATTTTCACAACACCTTCCCATTGATTTCACCGGCCGCTTATTCCGCCGTCCGCAATGAAGGCGCCGCCATCGTCCAAACGCTCCACAACTATCGCATCCTCTGCCCCAGCGCCCTCCTCTTCCGCGACGGCCACAATTGCGAAGAGTGCCTGCACCGCAAAGTAAAATTGCCCGCCATCAAGCATCGCTGCTATCGAAAAAGCTATCGCGCCACCACCGCCCTCACCGCGGCCCTCGCCTTCCACAATTGGCGCGACACCTTCAACACCGAAGTCGATCTCTACATCTCCCCCTCGCAAAGCGCGCGAGAAAAATTCGTCGAAGCCGGCATGAATCCCGACCAGATCGTCGTCAAGCCGCACTTCATCGATCCCGACCCCAGCCCCGGCCCCGGCGGAAATTACGCCGTCTTCGTCGGCCGCCTTTCTTACGAAAAAGGCGTCGGCACGCTCCTCGCCGCCTGGGAAAAACTCGGCGGCCGCGTCCCTCTCAAAATCATCGGCGACGGCCCCATGCGCAAAGACATCCTCGAAGCCGCCGGCAAAGATCCTTCCATCGAGTGGCTCGGCCGCCGCCCGCTCCACGACATCTACACCGTCCTCGGCCAGGCCGCCTTCCTCGTCGTCCCCTCGCTCACCCGCGAAACCTTCGGCCGCGTCGCCATCGAAGCCTTCGCCACCGGCACCCCCGTCGTCGCCGCCCATCACGGCGCCCTCGCCGACATCGTCACCGACCACACCGGCATGACCTTCCACCCCGGAGATGCCGATGATCTCACTCGCTGCGTCGAGGAATTCATCACCGACCCCTCTCGCCTCCGCAACATGCGCCCGGCCTGCCGAAACGAATTCCAACGCCTCTACACCGGTGAAAAAAATTACCAGCAACTCATCGCCATCTATCAACAGGCCATTCGCCTCGCCCACGCCCGTCGCGCTGCCAACCTTGGTTTAGATTTGGATGAAAATGACGTTCCCCTGCCTGACAACCAGTTGGGATGATGGCCATCCCCTCGATTTCCGCATCGCGGATCTCCTCAGCAAATACGGATTGACCGGAACGTTCTACATTCCCAAGCAGTGCCAAACCCCCACCATGTCCCCCGAGCAGGTGCACGAGCTCTCTCGCTATTTCGAGATCGGCGCCCACACCATGCACCACGTTTATCTCGATAGCTGCGGCGAGCAAACCGCCCGCCAGGAAATCGAAGAATCCAAAGCCTGGGTCGAGCAAACCACCGGCAAGCCCTGTCCGATGTTCTGCCCGCCCGGCGGAAAATTCAACAACCGCCGCCTAAAACAAATCGCCGCCGCCGGCTTCAGCGGCCTGCGCACCGTCGAAATGATCTCCGTCGCCCAGCCCGCCCTGCAAGACAACCTCCTCATCATGCCCACCAGTCTCCAAGCCCACCCGCATTCCTCAACCGTCTACATCCGCAACATCCTCAAGCGCCGCGGCCGAAACCTCTGGCTCTACATCACCAAAGGCCGAAACCCCGACTGGCTCGGCCTCGCCCAACGCCTCCTCACCACCGCCCTCAATCGCCACGGCGTCTTCCACCTCTGGGGCCACTCCTGGGAACTCGAAGAATGGAACCAATGGAGTCGGTTGGAAGATGTCCTAAAAATGATGAGCGACCTCAAAAAACAATCCCCCTGCGTGACAAATGGACAAGTCATCGCCGAAATGCGCAAAGCCGCCTAAGCACAATGCAATTGCAAAACTGGTAGGGCAGACCTTCCTGTCTGCCTCGGATGTCGGTACTCCGACATCCGAATAGCGCGGCATGGTCACTTTCAGCGACCATGAACAAACGCACAACTTATCGAAGTAAATTCAATATTCCCCAAACGCTCCCCTATCGCTTGCGATTTCGCGTCCTTTCTCTCAACGCCCTCAAGAACAGAACCAATAATCCGCCTCAACGACGTCCCGTCCGAACGATCCTCCTCATGACGATATCATCAGTATCTTCACTCAATACCTCAGCACTTATCATTAATATAGCAAAGGTAAATTCTTGCTTGACAAAGAGGCGATCCTTCATGACCCTATTATCTCCATCGCTTAACAGAGAACAGTTTAAATAATTGGAGCAAAGCATGAGTTGCCAAAAGCATGACACACGTGATGCCGCGAACACCGGGTTTGGATTCCCCGTTCGCTTGGCAAACCATAAGTCTGGCATCGATCTCAGTGCGCCAGTACGGGAAGGAAATGCAGATGGGAACCATCGATTTCGCCCCGCTAAGAAAAACAAAATTCCACAGAGATCGCTTGCTGATCGCATCGCTAAAGCGAAGAAAGGGAAGTAACCATGTCGACCGGTCAATCTGATGTTACGTTTACTAATTCCTACGGGAAAAAGTTGTTCATCGCTTATATGCGCCGGGATTTTAGTTGCCAATCCGAATGTGGAGATATCTGGAACGTGTTGGGGTGGATCAATCTGGAACCGGGAGAGACAGAGTCCCGCGCCAACCCAACGAATAATCGATGGTTTTATTACTACGCGGAAGCGGAGGATGGCGCATTCTGGGCAGGACCTTATGTCGCCGAGGTTTCTCAGTCAAAATTTGAAAAATGTACGTGCCTCGGAGTTTTGGTTTCCGACGGTCCGCAGCCTTACCACGATGTCGGATTTCGAGAGTTGGACAACGCCGAATTCTCTGGCGTCAATTTCGTTCCATAGAGAAAACGGGACGCCAACTGGTTATCGAAGAGCCGCGTCTGCGAAAAGATAAGAAATATAACGTTTGAGAGTCAATTCAACGATTGACTCTCGCGCCATAGCCTTGTCTGTAATCCTCTGCCGAACACCCCGCGCCCAACCGCGCAACACCCCCATTGTGAAAAATCCCCCGCCAAAATTTATTTTTCCCCCTTCGCCCTCCGCCAATGAGGTTTCCCCCTCCGCGCGCTGCGCCGCCGCGCTCAAAACGCGCAACGCCTCCGTACAAATAGAGACGCATTTCCGCGCGCCCAAGCACCGCGCCGAAACTGCGTAGCTCTTTGAAAATCAAATAACGGAAATCTTCGTGCACGATCCTGCACGAATTTGCACGATCTACAAAAATCATCTCAACTGCGCCCAAAGCCCACCGCTTTGCGGTGGGACATTCCCCAAAATTCCCCATCCGCCGCAATCATCTCAACAAAGGAGGCAAAACACGATTTGAACAAACGAACCCAAACGAACCCATAAACATTGCACTGGCCAGCACCTACATCTCCCGCACAACGTTAGCCCGGTCGCTTGCGACCGGTATTGTGGGAAAATCGCAACCGTTTCATGGGGAATTGAATCAGCTAGAAATGAGAAGCAGGATCAGATCACGCCACCGCATGCACCGCATGCGCGTGACGAATCTCAACAACCACCTTCAGATTCAGCAATTCCTCAAACAGCCTGAACTTCTTCCGCCGTTTGAAGAACCGCCTCGCCTTCGCGGAATCCTCTTCCAGATAAACCGTCACAAACAGCTTCCGCCCTCGCCGGGCCAACACAAGTCGCGGCGCCTGAAGCTGCCGCCCATCGAGTGCATCCGCCGCGCGAAGAATCGCAAGCACGATTCTCAACCGCCGGCGAGATTCAGATGAAGTCAGAATCTCATCGAAGCCAGCCTCGGGCACCGCGCCGCGATGATATCGCGTGAGATACGCAACGCTTCGCCGATCGCTTTCGCTCAGCGGCAGCCATTCATCAGCCAGGATCATCTTGGAACCCATGGCCGGGTGATGCTTCACATCAAGCTTCCGCCCAACGTCGTGCAGCACCGCTGCGAGTTCCAATAATCTTTTTTCGTGAGGATCGAGTCGATGAGAAGAATGCGTGAGATCAAACAGGCTGGATGCCACCGCACAGACCCGGCGTTCGTGATCGAGCTTCCCCAGCCGGCGCTGCGCCCAGCGCTCGGCCATGCGCTGCCTGATCGTTGCGGGATAATCTCGGCGGTCCTGTGCCATATTCCCTGGTCGATGAGTCCCTTCATCTTTCGGACAATCAGTAGCCCAGTCTTATTAATGTTATGTGTGCAATCGGTTTTTTTCCGCATGCACGTCCAATAAATGTACCACGTCATTCAATAAATGCACGTGGATTCACGATGAAGCAGCTTCTTCCGGAGTCTCGGCATCGCCCTCAGGGTCGTCCCTCCGCTGCGCGCGGAAGTGACGAAACTCCTGCTCAAGCTTCTCCAGTTCTTCATCCGTGCAGTCTTCCAGATCCACCAGGCGATTGCGTGGCCCCTTCAACCCGCGGATCAACTCATCAAGTTTCAGGTGAATCGCCCGGGCATCCCGGTTCTGTGTGTTCTGAATCAAAAAGACCATGAGAAAGGTGACGATGGTCGTGCCCGTGTTGATGACAAGCTGCCAGGTGTCAGAGAATTTGAAGATCGGCCCCGTGACGGCCCACACAATGATCGTCACCAACGCAATAATAAACGCCCACGCCGAGCCGACTATCGTGGCCGTTTTGCCGGAAAATTTGCGAAACAAATCGTGCAGCCCGTGGGCTTTGTCGTCGGTCGAGTGGCTCGTCGCCCGTGAAGTTGGCAGGTTTGAAATCATGACGTGTCTTTCACAAATAAGTGTAAGAGACGGCATAGACAGCAGGCAGCGCCAAAAATCCCGCGGTTGCGGCGTCGCAGTAGTGGGGGTCTAATCCAGTGAGCGATATGCCCAATTTATCCGTCGATGTCTTTCGCTTCGAACGCCGAGCCGCGCTGATCTCGCTGATAACAGGGATCGTCCTGCTGGCGATCAAATTCGTCGCATATTACCTGACCGGATCATCCGCGATTTTTTCCGACGCTCTCGAAAGCATCGTCAACGTGCTGGCCAGCGGCTTTGCGTTTTATTCCATCATCCTCGCCCACGCCCCCGCCGATGAAAAGCATCCCTATGGCCACGGCAAGGTCGAGTTTCTCTCCGCCGGCTTTGAAGGCGGGATGATCCTCCTCGCGGCAGTGGTGATCGCCGAGCAAGCGATCTCACAGCTTTTCCGTCGCGCCGCGCCGCAGCAGATCAATCTCGGCCTGCTGCTGATCGTGATCGCCATGATTGTGAATGCCCTTGCTGGATTTTATCTCGTCTCCAGCGGCAAGCGCCACGGCTCAATCACGCTCGAAGCGGACGGCAAACACCTCCTGGCCGACGCCATCACCAGCGCCGCCGTGCTGATCGCTCTCGCGATCGTAAAACTATTCCACTTCCCCCTGGCCGATCCCATCGCCGCATTGTGCATCGCGATTTACATCACGCTCCTCTCCTTCGGCCTGCTCAGCCGCAGCGCCGCGGGCTTGATGGATGAGCAGGACATGAGCGACCAAAACATGATCCGCCAAATCCTCGACGCCCACGTCGGCGCCAAGGGCAAAGAACCGTGCATCTGCTCGTATCACAAGCTTCGTCACCGTCACAGCGGTCGATATCACTGGGTGGATTTTCATCTGGTCGTGCCCGCGAATTGGAACATCGATCAGGGCCATCGCGTCGCGAGTAGAATTGAATACGAAATCGAACAGGCGCTAGGCGAAGGGAACGCGACTGCGCATGTCGAGCCGTGTCAAAGTATGAACTGCACGATATGCCGAAATCAAACTTCGCCACCGCTCGCGGTTTAGCATTTTCGCAATGAAGAACTACAATCATGACTATGCCCCAGCAGACACAGGAATGGACGATTCGCCGATTGCTGGAATGGACGGCGGGGTTCTTCGCACGCAAGCATGTCGACCCGGCTCGGCTTTCCGCCGAGTTGTTGCTCTCGCACGTGTTGAACGTGCCGCGAATCAAGCTATACACGGATTATGAGCGCGTGCTCGGCGAGGATCAGCTTGCCAAGTTCCGCACGTTGGTTCAGCGCGCCGGCGAAGATGAGCCGATCGCGTATCTCACTGGCAAGGCGCATTTTTTCAATCTCGAATTCGAGATAAATCGCGATGTGCTGATTCCTCGGCCGGATACCGAGACAATCGTCGAAAATGTGCTGCAATTGGCCAGGCACGAGACAGACATGGCCGCGCCGCGCGTGCTGGATCTATGCACCGGCAGCGGCTGCATCGCCGGCGCGATCGCGCATCATCTCAAGACGGCCGTCGTTGTCGCGACCGATGCCAGCGCGAATGCCGTGGTTGTCGCCAAGCGAAATATCGAAAAGCTCGGATTGACGGATCGTGTTTCGGTCGAAATGGGC
>DATAPK010000416.1:0-6021 GCA_036265245.1 Tepidisphaeraceae bacterium
CGGCAGAAGACCGATCGGCCAGATCGAACAGATGAGCAGATGGAGGATGTCGGCGGATAGATGCCAAGGCCGCGCGAACCCCGTCTGACCGTGCCCCGACCATGCCAGGCTTGCCACCAGCAGGATGCCCGCAATCGCACGAATGATTCGAAATGTAGCCGCGACGCCTGCGTCGCCTCTTTCCACAAATGGCGACCCAAACGTGGCGGCTTCAGTTTTTCGATATGAAACGAATACGCAGAAAATCCAAAAAATGGCGCGCCATTTCCAGACCTGCCCGAATTGAGTTTCAGACCACACCAGATGCAAAACCGATGGATGAATCGCCTCGCCAAATCCCACGCCGCTCATGTTCATGGTAACCTGCACGAACCATGCAACGCCGGAGACCATCACTGCCCAAATCGCAATCCAAATAAGACGTTTGGCCAACTGCCGCCAGATGCTTGCGAACTCATCCAACACATCGCGCGCGATCAAGTCGAACATCCACACGCCGAGCATGAGCAAACTCGCCCCAAAGTGAATCGCGCGCGTAACAACCAGGCAGATGGTAAAGCCGATACTCACGGGTATCTCACTCTTTCGCCTTGATCTTAAATTTGAAATCCCCCTGCGTATGGTGCGTGTCGCTCGAGACAACGCTCCACACAACTTTGTATTCCCCAGTCGCAAGCTGTGGCACGGAGACAATCAGCAGCGTTTTATCCTTGGAATCAAGATGGACATCTTTCTTATCAACGACATTCCCGCCGGCATCCAGCACCTTGAGAGTGCTGAACGCCGGCTCGATTGTTTCGGTGAACCAGACTTTGATCTCCGCCGGCGCAACTTGCACCGCCGAACCAACCTTCGGATCGGCATGATCCAAAAAAGCATGCGCAAAGACAGCGGACGGAATCAGCACTGCGACCATAAAAATGAAAGCACGCATGAATCACCTGCTTCCAAAAAGAGGATGCCCAAAGGCTTTTGGAAAAAGATCGTCGATATAAATCCACATCTGCACAGTGAACCCGACATGCGGGCCGCTTTCACTATTGACGGGGATGAGGGCCTCGGCCCCCAATTGAAAATATCGCGTTTCCCAGAGCACGCCGGGGTTGATCGTGCCGGTGGTGTGGCCGCGATCGTCGCGATTTTCGCCGGTTTCCATCGAGAACTCGACGAGCGGAATCATATCTTTGAACGGCGCGGGCAGGCCGATGTCTTTCACATGCTGCTGCAGATAAGGCAGGCTGTATTCGACGGCGAAACCCCATTCCAGCGAGTTGGCCTCTTCTGCTTTGGTGGGCAGGTTCTGCCCGAACACGCCGGTGATCGCCAGCGGCTTGAGCACGCTCAACGAATCCGGCAGATCGCCAAAGCCTTTGCCGAAATAAATCGTCGGCGCAAACGTCGTGAACGACTCGGCCACCTGCTTGGCCCCCGTCCCGCCGATTTCCGTTTCCAATCCAACCGCGACGATCGCCTCATGCGCATCGCTCTGCCAAACTTCGTATTTGGCGGTGAGGGTAAGATTATCCCACCCGTTGGCCGATGCCTCGTGTCGCGGGTGCTGGGCGATGTACGTATCCGAAACGCCAATCGCGAAATGCGGGAAAATCTCCTTGTCGAACTCAAAGCCGGCGTTGGTCTCTCGCTCGGGGCTGGGGAAATATGAAATCGTCGGCAATGCAAGCTCATCCACTGCAAACGGATCATCCGTGGTGATCGTCGGCGGGAAGAATCGATCACCGACATAACCGTGGGCCGATACAATATTTGGAAATAAAAGTAGGGATGCGCAAACAAATGCGCACGCCCGCAAAGGGGAATGCAAAGATCGCATGAAAACTCCGCCTGAAAGATTCAGTTTTGAAATGACTGGCAATCAAAAATCAGACAGAGCAAATCGGCGGGGCGCGCCCAAAATAAACTGCACAAAATGATGCGATTTGAATCGTCTCGCGAGCAGGCGGTGGAAGAATCTCAAGCAGGCCCGTCGGAGGAGGAGCGAAATCGATTGCCGGCGGAATCGTCAGTCGCGCCGCAAAGTTGCAGATCGCGCAATTTTCCGTGCGGGTCTTGTCGTTTGGCAAAGACCGGTGGCCGGATTGTTGCGATTCACAGCAACAAGATGCACTGGGAGAACCGGGAAGCTGAATGCTGCCGCGCGTATGGCCCGGGATGATGACGTTGAAAAACAACGCCTCAACCAGCAGCAACGCGACCCGCAGCAGCCGACCCATGCCAGCCAGAATGTAGCAGGCATTACAAACTGTCAAGCGTGCAATAAATTAAGTCGTCGCGTGTTATGCGAAAGCTTATCCCCGCTGGATCGTCGGCCACAGCGCGATACTGCACAATTGATGGCCGATACGATCCCAAATCGGCACCGATCGCACCTGCCTGAACCCCGCGAGCACTTCTTTCTGCATCAGAACGGTTTCAAACAGCTCCAGATCCTTGTCGAGAATCTCACGCCCCTCGTTGAAGATGACCATGAGCAGGCCGGCCTCAGTGATCATCGGCTCCTGCTCCATTTTGCGAAGATCTTCGACAACAGCGTTTCGCCATTGCACGCCATATCCACCATGACGAATTCCGCCTTCGCGAAACTGATAGGCAATTTTGACTTCAAGCCAGAGCGCTTCATCCGCCGAGCAGAGATCAGGAGGATCGAAGAGTGTCGATGGCGCCGAATCCAGCCGCAGCGCGCGATTGGGCGGGGTCAGCACGATATCACAACGCTGGCGATGCGTGAGTTTTCGGCCCGCCGACGAAGGATAATGCACCTCCCGCGCCACCGAATAATTCGCCGCCAATCCCTCGGCCAGCAAATCCTGGAGGCGAAGCTCATCCTTCGCATCAAGCCCATAGACGGCCTGCTCCAGCCGCAAATCCGCTTCCGCACGTGAAAAGACCGATTCGATCTGATCCGCCAACGTTGAAAAACACCATCGCACAGCCTTCAACAATACAACTGACAACCGCCCGGCGTCCAACTACACTTTGCATTCTGTGAGCGACATCGTTCTAACCACCCTCAACGCCCGCTACGCGCACGCCTCGTTTGGCTTGCGATACCTGATGGCCAACCTCGGCGAGCTTCAATCCCGCGCCACGATGCTCGAATTCGACATCAACCAGCGAACTCTCGATATCCTCGAAGTCATTCTCTCGCAGAATCCCCGGATCGTCGGCATCGGCGTATATATCTGGAACGCAACGCAAAGCCTGCAACTGGTCGCCGAACTAAAGCGCATCCGACCCGAAATCATTGTCATCCTCGGCGGCCCGGAGGTGAGTTACGAAACAGACCAACAGGAAATCTGCCGGCTCGCGGATTTTGTCGTCACGGGCGAGGGCGATCTGGCGTTCGCGCAACTCTGCAAAGACTTATTATCGAGACGGCGGCCGTTAATCAAAATAATCCCCGCAGAGCTGCCCGAGTTTGAACATAAAGCCGCCACCAGTGGTGGCGGAGAAACCACGGCCACTGATCGCGGCCTTCTAAAACCAACCATCGCGCTCCCTTACGATTTCTACACCGACACCGACATCTCCCATCGCGTGATCTACATCGAAGCCTCGCGCGGCTGCCCGTTCAAATGCGAATTTTGCCTTTCATCCCTCGACGTGCCCGTGCGAAATGTGCCGCTCGATCCGTTTCTTTCCGTAATCCAGAAGCTTCTTGACCGTGGCGTGCGGAATTTCAAATTTGTCGATCGCACGTTCAACCTGAATCTAAATATCAGCAAAGCGATCCTTCAATTTTTTCTGGAACGCCTTCGCCCCGGATTATTTCTACACTTTGAAATGATCCCCGATCGCCTGCCCGAAGCGCTGCGGGCGATCATCAAACAATTTCCGCCCGGCATGCTGCAATTCGAAGTCGGCGTGCAGACGTTCAACGAAGAAGTCTCGGCACGCATCAGCCGAAAGCAGGACAACGCAAAGCTCGCGGATAATCTTCATTTCCTCCGTAACGAAACCGGCGTGCATATCCACACCGATCTGATCGTCGGCCTGCCCGGCGAGGATATCGAAAGTTTCGGCGCCGGCTTCGATCGGCTTGTCGCACTCCGTCCACAGGAAATCCAAGTTGGCATGCTCAAGCGTCTTCGCGGCACGCCCATCGTGCGGCACGATTCAGAATTTGGAATGGTTTACGCCCCACACGCGCCGTATGAAATCCTGCAAACGCGAGATGTCGATTTTGCAACGATGCAGCGGCTTCGGCGCTTCAGCAGGTATTGGGATTTGATCGCGAACAGCGGAAACTTCGTCGAAACAACGCCTCTGATCTGGGAGAGCGACGACCGCGAAATCGCAAACGATGCGGGTGCCCCGCTTGCGGCGTCCCGAACCAATCCCTCTCCCTTTCAGAGCTTTCTGCGTCTCTCCGACTGGATTTTCGACAGCACTCGCCAAACGCACGCGATCGCTTTACAGCATCTTGCAGAATTGATCTTCCGGTTTCTGACGACTCAGAAGCGTTGCGATCCTGCCCTCGCGGCGCAGACGATCTGGCGCGATTATCAGCGCGTCGGCCGAAGCGATCGCCCGGAATTTCTCAAACCGCACATCGCCGACTCTCAAATCCCCCCGCGGCGAAGCATCGTTCAATCATCCGGCAAGCGCCAGGCGCGTCATTCCGCCTGAGCCGGTCACACCGTCAATTGCCGATACTGCGCCGTCGTCGTCTCGGATGGGTTGTGGCTGGTCGTCGCCAATCCCACAAACAGCGTCTTGCCGAGATTCATCGTCACGCTGGAGATCACGCTCCACGTCACGCCGTCGGTGCTGAAGTATCCAGTGTAGGTATTGCCCACGCGTTGCAGGCGCAGCCAGTTATCCGGGAAGTTCGGCGTGCCCACGCCCACCGCTGTCGTCGTGTCGCCGGGGTTCACGCGATACGTCATCCGATATTTCGTCGGCGATGAAAGCACATAAATATTGCGGGCGTTGGCGTCGAGCGTCTTGCGAACCATGATGCCTGCCTTCGACCACACATCCGCTTCGCTCAACGTATTCACCCGCACCTTCATATCGAAGTTGCCGGTCAGCTCGGTGTAAGCAAAGCGAAATTGATCGCTCGTTCCCTGAATATCGCTGCCGCCTGCCAGCACGTCATACGACGCGCCATCCACCAGCACGCTGGTTGATCCGCCTGGCGTGGGGCTGCCGATGTCCAGGCTCGTGAGATTGATCGAAGACGGCGCCGGCGTCGGAGCGGGCGTCGAAGAGGCCGCCCCAACATCCACAATCACGCGCGGCGCGGTCGCTGACAGTGCGCCGGCATCGCTCTCGGCAAACACTTCATAGTAGTACCGCTTCTTGCCAACACCCGTATCCGTGAACGACGTGCCGACCACAATGCCGGTATTCACCTGTATAAAATTCGTCTTGCCGTTGGTGCTGCGCTTCACGATGTAGCCGACGACGTTGTTGGACTTGCTCGCCGTCCACGCCAATCCCACCTGGCCGGCGGAGCTGGTCACATGCAGCTTGGTAGGCGGCTCGGGCGCGGCGCTGCTGCTCGCCGGCGCCGGCTTCACGTTGCTGATCTGAAACACAAAATCCTGATTGTCCGGCTGACCCGAACCCGTCTCCACCGCCACGAGATACGAGTTGGCAACCGTCACGCCAGTCAACGTCTTCATCGGATACACCCGAATCAGATGCCCCGCCATGATCGACGATAGATCCCAACTGTTCTTCAAATCCTGGCTGTAGGTCGTATGTCCATACTGCACGGAATCGACGTACAGGCCGAACGGATTCACGCCGGGGAAGAAAGTCGTAACGCCGGTGATCTTGGAATTCACCTGCTGGCTCGAGTTCATGTTCACGCTGAACAGATCCTGCTGCGCCCCGCCGGCGGTGGTGTAATAGCCCACCGTTCCCACCGGATCGAAGTTATTGTCGAACGTCGCCAGCATATTGATCGACACCGGTTGCGAAGCATTGGCCCGCACAAATGTCGGCGCGACGATTTCGTCATTGGGCTGCTGCGCCGGCACCGGCAACGTGTCG
>DATAPK010000417.1:0-5704 GCA_036265245.1 Tepidisphaeraceae bacterium
CGCATCGATCCTAACGGCACCAACAGCGCGAATCATCAATACGGCATTCCCCCCACCAACCCCTTCGCGGCGGGCGGGGGGCTTGGTGAGATTTACACGTATGGCATGCGCAATCCGTATCGCTTCAGCTTCGACTCCGTCACCGGCCATCTGATTGTCGGCGATGTTGGACAGGACACGCGCGAAGAAGTGGACGATGTTACTGTCGGCGGCGCGGGAAATTATGGCTGGCCTTACAAGGAAGGGACAAGCACCAATTCAAACTGGACGGCGCCGGGCGGCTTTACGTCCATCGCCCCGATCGCCGAATATCAAAATAGCGCTGCCAACAACGGCGGCGGCGATGCAGTGATCGGCGGATTCGTTTATCACGGCTCGCTCATGCCGCAATTGGACGGTAAATACATTTTCGGCGATCTCGACGGTGCGGCCGGTGGCATCGGTAAACTCATGTACACCGACCCCGCCGGCGGCGGGCAAATCTTTGAGCTTAAATACGATCTCACCAACGGCGGCGCATCGCCAGCCTCCATCAACAGCCAGCTTTTCGGGTTCGGCCAGGATTCCAACAACGAGCTGTATGCACTGTTCGCCAATGGGCAGATTCTTCACTTTGTGCCCGAGCCTACTTGCATTGCGACGCTTGCCCCGATGTTGGTGTTGCTGTTACGAAAGCGGGCGTGATTCAATCGTCCCGGATTAAAATCTTGAACGGCGCGAAGGTTCGTCCCGACGGGCGATACGTTTTGTATTGGATGCAGGCATCGCAGCGAACTCGATTTAACCACGCACTTGAATTTGCCATCGCGCAGGCAAACGAACTTCAACTGCCTCTCCTTGTTTGCTTTGGCTTGATGGACGACTACCCCGAAGCCAATGCTCGACACTATGCGTTTATGCTTCAAGGCCTGCGCGATGTAGATGAAGATCTAACCCATCGTGGAATCAAACTGGTCGTCAAGCACGGCCCGCCGCCGAAGGTTGCGCTGCATTATGCGAAGTATGCCGCACTGCTCTTGTGTGATCGCGGATATACGCGTCACCAAAAGGCGTGGCGAGTTGAAGTGGCCGAAGGTGCGGCATGCCGGGTGATTCAGGTGGAAACCGATTGTGTTGTGCCCGTGGAAATTGTCTCCAATAAAGCAGAATTCGCGGCGAGGACGATTCGGCCAAAGATCCACCGGAATCTCAAGGAATATCTGGCTCCGCTCCATCAGTTGAAATTAAAGCGATCTTCGCTGCACCTGCGCATCAAAGGGAATATCGATGTAGCCAATCCGGACGGGGCATTGAGCAAATTGAAACTCGACCGAAGTGTTTCGCCTTCATCGCATTTTCTCGGCGGTGCGCACGAAGCGCAAAGGCGGCTGCGACAATTTATCTCAAATGGAATCAATGGCTACGCATACGGACGAAGCGAGCCCGCCGCCGGAAGAGTTTCGCATCTTTCGCCGTATCTTCATTTTGGCCAGATCAGCCCGCTCGAAATCGCGTTGGCGGTTCAAAACGCCCGCAATGTCTCAGCTCAGGATCGGGAGGCTTTTCTGGAAGAGCTGATTGTCCGGCGAGAACTGGCAATTAATTTTGTGAATTTCAATCCCAAATATGATCGTTTCGACGCGCTGCCCGTCTGGGTGAAGCAAACGCTCAAATTTCACTCGACCGATCGCCGCCCTTATGTTTATTCACTTGCCAAACTCGAAGATGCCAATATCCACGATCCATATTGGAACGCCGCTCAGAAGGAAATGACAATCACGGGCTACATGCACAATTCGATGCGGATGTATTGGGGCAAAAAAATCCTGGAGTGGACGCGCTCGCCGAAGAAGGCGTTTGAAACGGCGCTCCATCTCAACAACAAATATTTCCTTGATGGCCGCGATCCTAATTCTTATGCGAATGTCGGATGGTTGTTTGGATTACACGACCGCCCATGGACGCGCCGGCCGATCTTCGGAACCGTTCGATATATGAATGCGGGGGGATTGGAACGCAAGTTTGATATCGATGCGTATATCAATTGGGTTAAATCGCTGGCGTGACGTGCAGAACTATTTCTCAACTTGCGCCGCGGCCACGCGGGCATATCGATGCACCATGTCATCCAATTCCGTCCATTGCCGATCACGACGATCCATCGACCGCCGGGCGATTTCCATGCCCTTTTCCGCATCGATCGGCGAAATTCCCTGATCCGTCCAGAACGAAAAGCTCGGCACAAACGCCGGCACAAGCCCGGCCCCCACCAGCAGCGAGAAATAGCCAACATAGCACCCGGGGCTGAAGCGGGTATTGATCGCGGTCTTGGTGTGATCGCCGATGATAGAGCCCATGGTTCGCCGGCCGGTTTCGATGGTTCGTCCGCCGATGCGTACATCCACGCCGCTCATCGTCGCCTTGATATTCGCTGTCGTCGTGCCCGCCCCGAGCGTGACCCATCGGCCAACGTAACTGTCGCCCAGATACCCTTCGTATGGTTTGTCGGTGAAGCCCATGACGATTGAATTCGCCACCGCCCCACCGATGCGGCACCCAGGCCCCAGCGTGGTGCCCGGCCCGATGTGCGTGAGCGGCGCGATCACCGAGAATTCGCCGATGTAGCAAGGCCCTTCGATCACGCTATTCGCCCCGATACGCGCCCCGCGCGCGATCATGATTGGGCCCTGCGATCCGTTCAGCACCACGCCCGGCGAAAGCTGCACGTCGGTGCCCAGAAACATATTTTCCTGATTCACCACATAATAAGGCCCGGCTGGAATATCGCTGCTGGGCGTCATGCCGATGGAATCTGAAACCAGCGCTTCTTCGTTCCAATTCACCAAATCCCACACATATCCGGGCAGCCGGCCTTCGGGCGACGAACGCGGCAGATCGAACAGCGACATCCATTTGTCATTACGAACAATCGCATCGTCGTAGGAAAGCCCCGGGCGCTTCACAAACGCTTTGATGATCAAATTATCCGGATCGGTGACGACGCATTCCTGATCGGGAATGTCGGGTTTGGAAAGATAAAGCGATCGCCCGGCGACGATCATCGCCGGCTCGTCATCGAGCGGCTCATTCACCTTGGTCGGGACCCTGAGCTTGGGCAAAACAAATTGGCGGCAGAACTCGACCAACTCGGGGCGAACCCAAAGTGTGAGGCGCGTTGGCCGAAACCAGCGGATATGTTTTTCAACCAGCGTGGAAGCGCCGCAAAGCAGCGTGAAGGCGGGACGGTTCAAAGTCAGCGGCGCGAACGTATCCCAGCGCGATGCCTCAAAGATCACGAGGTGCATCGCAACATTCTAACCAAAGATTCAATCGGAGAGGTCACGAAAAAGCGCCACAGGCAGCATAAGATTATCGTGAAGGCTGTAAAAGCGGCTGGTCGTAGGCAGTTTGGTCGGCGTTGTACGATGGATTCTGCTGTTTGGCTTGGCTGGAGCCGACGAAAACAACCAACATGCTCGCCAGCAGGATCAATAGAGCGGCCCCCAAACCGAATTGCGCAATTCGACGCGAAACAATCATTGCATTTTCTCCACACGAAAGTATACCCCCGCTTTTGCGACCGGCAAGCAAAAAACCGATTTCCGGACCCCTTAAAATGACCTTAACGCCCCCTTTCCCGTATGAAAATCCTTGTATCGCCCGGGGGGTGGAAGTTAGGATGCCGCCTTGCGTTAGAACTCGCGATTGCGACCAGCGTAACATTAAATATCCCTGCCCGTACACCAACCCCCTGGCATTGAGGGAGATTCATCGTGGCAAAACAGCAAAAGAAACTGGGTGAGATTCTCGTCGAATGGGGAATCATCCAACCCCAGGAAGTCACCCGCGCCCTCGAGCACGCCAAGACCAAAAGCATGCGCATTGGCGAAGCCCTGGTTGACCTGAAGTTGTGCAGCGAAGCCAACGTATACAAAGCGCTCGCCGCCCAGCACAACATGGAATACATCGACCTGGATAAAAGCAGCGTCCCGGCCAACGCCGTCAACGACATCCCCGACGACATCATGCGCAAGTACTTGGTCCTTCCGCTCGGCAAGGAAAACGGAAAGTTGCGCGTTGCCATTCACGATCCGCTTGATCTGGAAATGCTCGACATTCTGCGCTTCCGTCTGAATAAGGAAATGCGCACGGTGCTGGCCCCCAAGGGACGCATTAAAAACATCCTCGACGAATTGTTCAATACGACTTCGAGCAACACGATCGACAAGACAATGGATCGCACGATCGACCGCCTGCGCGATTCGCTCGATAAATCGGTTGACCGCTCGGTGGATAAATCGGTCGATCGCTCGATCGATAAATCGATCGACGTCGCCGGCATTGGCGAAGACGTCGCCAACGATGCGACCCAGGCGCCGATCATCAAGTTGGTGCATGCGATGATCGCCGAAGCGGTCCGCAATCGCGCTTCGGATATTCACATCGAGCCGATGAAGGATCGGGTGCGCGTGCGTTATCGCATCGACGGCGAATGCGTCGAGCGTGACCGCATTCCGCTCAAGATGAAAGGCCAGATCATCGCCCGCCTGAAAATCATGGCCGGCATCGACATCGCCGAAAAGCGCCTGCCGCAGGACGGCCGCATCAAGATGATCATCGACAAGACGCAGATCGACTTCCGCGTCAGCTCGCTGCCGGCGTATCACGGCGAATCGGTCGTGCTTCGTATTCTGCGCCCCGACAACGTGCGTATCGGTTTGGAAAACATGGGCTTTGAGCCCGAAGACTACAAGCAATTTGAAAAGATCATCAAACGGCCCAATGGCATCTTCCTTGTGACCGGCCCGACCGGTTCGGGAAAAACGACGACGCTTTATGGTGCGCTCAATGTGCTGAATCGCCCCGACCGCAAGATCATCACCGCCGAAGATCCTGTCGAATATAACTTCCCGGGCATCAACCAGTGCCAGGTGAAGGACAACATCGGCCTGACCTTCGCCAAGATTCTTCGCGCGATGTTGCGTCAGGCCCCCAACATTATTCTGGTCGGCGAAATTCGAGACCTTGAAGTGGCTGAAGTTGCCATCCAGGCGGCTCTTACCGGTCACTTGGTCTTCAGCACGCTTCACACGAACGACGCCCCGGGCGCGATCACGCGTTTGATCGACATGGGGGTGAAGCCGTTCCTCGTCGCCAGTTCGATCCAGGCGATCATGGCCCAGCGCCTCATCCGCGTGCTTTGCCCCAAGTGCAAACAGCCCGATCGCGAACCTGATCCGATGTGGCTTAAGCTCGCCGGCATCGGGCCAAATGATTTTAAGGATCGCACGCTCTATAAACCGCGCGGCTGCGATTACTGCACCGGCACCGGCTTCCGCGGCCGCGTCGGAATCTTCGAGATGATGCAGATGAACAGCGAGCTGCGCAACCTCGCATTTGAGCGATCGGCGACGAATAAGATTCGCAAGGCAGCGCTCGCCTCAGGAATGAAGAGCCTACTGCAAGACGGCCGCATCAAGGTTTTGAATGGCGTGACCACCGCGGAAGAAGTCGTGAAGGTCGCGCAGGTGGAAGGCTTAGTCGTGGACAAATAATAAAGGAAATTTTTGCCACAGAGACACAAAGAACATAGAGAAAGCGATATGAAAGATCGAACTCAATCTCATTTTTATCTCCGTGCTCTCTGTGCCTCTGTGGCTAATTCGTAGAAACGCGAAAGACAACTTCGAGCGGACAACAGGTATATGGCAACGATTCAAATTGA
>DATAPK010000418.1:0-6543 GCA_036265245.1 Tepidisphaeraceae bacterium
CGCAGAATCTCCGGCTCAACCCCCGCGCCGGTGAGATAGTCTGCAACCGCCTGCGCCCGGCGAATCGACAGATCCATCCGCTTCTCCGCCGACGCATCATCCGCAAAATCGTCGCGCGAGGTGTGTCCCTTCACCAGCACGATATTCCGATGCCCGCGGATGGTCTTGGCGATGTCGTTGAGCGTGTGCGCTGTTTCGGGCTGAAGCGCGGCGTCTCCTTTTTCAAAGAGCAATTTGCCGCCCACCACCGCCTGCTGCCCCGGGCGGATGCTCATTACTTCTGGGTCCGTTCCTTGCGCGCCTTTGAGGGGTTTTTCGCTGGTTCCTTTGTTGGCCGGCCCGTTGCGAGCGCGAATGCGGATGACGGCCTGATCGACCGGATCGGAGCTTTTGGGATCGGGCTCCCACCCAAACCCGCCGCGCATGTCGCCGATGGTGCCGTAATAGCTTTCCATCTGCGCCGCCGCCTGTTGCGGATTTACCTTCGGATCGGCCGACGGCTTCAGCACCCACAAAATCACGAAAAACCCCATCATCAACATGACGAGGTCGGCGAAGGTGAAGATCCACTCCGGGCATTCTTCACATTCAGTCGCTTTACATTTGCAGGCGGCTTTTTTGGCCATGATTATTCACCACAGAGATCACGGAGAACACAGAGAGAGAAATCAAACGACGCGCCGGATGATTCCTTCGGTCAAGAGCTTTACGTTGAAATTAATAAGTAATCCGATGCGAATGCCGCTTAATTTCAGATACGAGATGAGTTGCGCTTCATGAATTGGGACCGGCTTTTCGATTGATTTAAGCTCTAACAGTACCCTGCCCTCCACAACGATATCCATGCGATAAGCACAGTCGAGCTTCATGCCTTTGTAAATTACGGGTAAATCGACCTCTCTCGAAAAATGAATTCTTCGTAACATCAGTTCGTGGCAAAGACATTGCTGATAAGCTGACTCGAGTAATCCTGGTCCAAGATGCTTATGCACTTCTATGCATGCACCGATGATGGCTTGGGTCAGCTCTTCATCCAGCATCTGCTCTCCAGTTTTCTCCGTGTCCTCTGTGATCTCTGTGGTGAATCTTCTTTAAGCCGCCTTCGGAATCGACGCTTGTTGCTTGGCGCTCAGGAAGCTGAGCAACTGCATCTCAACCACGCGTGGGTTGTTGCCGGCCTGGATGCTCAGGACGCCTTGTAGGATGATCTCCTTGGAGAAGGCTTCTTCGTGCGATCGCAGCGCGAGTTTTTCAGAAATTGGCCCGGCCAGGAGGTTCTGCAACATGCAGCCATACAAAGTGCCGGTCAGGGCGACGGCCAACGCAGCACCGATCGCGCTCGATTCTCCACCCAGGCTGCGGAACATCGCCACCTGTGCGATGAGGGTTGCCATCAATCCGAATCCCGGGCCGAATTTTGCGAGTGTGCCGAACAGATGCTTGCCGTGTTTGTGGCGTTCGATCATCGATTCGATTTCGATTCGCATGATGCGTTCGATGATTTCAGGATCGGTTCCGTCGATCGTGAGCTGAAGTCCGCGACGCAGAAATGCATCCGGTGCCTCACGGGCGACCGATTCCAGCGCCAGCACGCCATCGCGACGGGCGGTTTCGGCATATTGCACCATCTCTTTGATGATGTGCTCGATATGCGCCTCTTTGTTAAACAGGAATTTCTTGGTGTACCCGACAATGCCGGTGACGGAATGCATCGGCATCGATATCATCACCGCGCCGAACGCGCCGCCGAACACCAGAAGCAGCTCTGGAGGCTTAAAATACGCCCCCATCTGACCTTCGGTCACATGGAACATCGAAAACAACACTGCTCCCCAGGCGAGCAGGATTCCAAATAGTGAGGCCAGATCCATTGGCAATCTTTCTGTAGCGCGGGCTCATCCGAAAGCACGCGAGGTTACGTCTTATGAATCAAATCGGCTAAAAGGGGGGTAAGAATTGAGAGATTATTGGAACCAGCGGGGATTCGGGGCTCATTCGGCGACGATCAATTCGCATCCCGCCTGCTTCACCGCGTCGCGATGGGCTCGATCGAGGCTGGCATCCACCACTACCGTGTCGATCTCTTTCAGATCGCACAGCTTGGCCAGTGCCTGTTGCCCAAACTTGCCGGAATCAACCAGCAACACGATCCGCTGCGCCTGGTGCATCATCTTCTGCTCCGCCTGCACGAGCAGAAGATTCTGATTGTAAAGCACGCCGTCGTTCACCCCCGCGACGCTAAGAAAAAGCGTTTTGGCGTGAATCTGGCTCAGCGCATATTCCCCAATCGGCCCGAGCAGCACGCCATAGCGGGGATACATCAACCCGCCGCTCAAGATCAACTCGACGTGATCGTCATTGAGAAACAAATTGGCGATGGGGAGGGAATTGGTGACAAGCTGGAGCGATCGGCCGAGCAATTCCTGAGCGAGATAAAACGTGGTTGTGCCGCCGTCGATCAGCACCGTTTCGCCCGGCGAAATCAGCGCCGCCGCCGCTCGTGCGATCTGTTGTTTCATTTCCACCTGCACGCTCATGCGCTGGTGGAACGCGTAAGGCCGGGGATTCGAAGCGTTCCGATCGCCCACCCAAACCACGCCGCCATGCGTGCGCGTCACCAGGCCGCGTTGCTCAAGCTGTTCGATATCACGCCGGATGGTCGATTGCGAAACCTTCAGCTCCGCCGACAGTGTGTCCAAATCGCACATCCCCCGCTTGGCGAGAAGTTCCTGCAGGCGAGATTGGCGCATGGGGATTAACATTGGTTCAGGATTTAGGGTTCAGGGTTCAGGGTTCAGTCAGAAAATGTCCACCAGCCTTGCTAAACCCTAAACCCAGAACCTTAATCCCACCCTCACTTTAATTGTGTATACGTCGCATCCAACGCCTTCGCGCTGGCGATCATCCCGCTGAATTCGCGAGGCCAAAGCTCAATCTCATGCCGCTTGATCACGCCGCTGCGACCCACGGTGGTTGGCACGCTAAAGCAAGTCCCACGAATGTCATATTCCCCCGTCAACTGTGTCGAAACCGGCAGCACCTGTGGCTGATTCAGTGCGATCGCATGAATCACCTCCACAATGCTCAACCCAACCGCCCATCCGGCGCCGCCCTTGGTCTTAATGCATTCCGCGCCGCTGGTTTTCGTGCGCTCAAAAATTTTCTGCTGAAGTGTCGCGTTGAAGTCCGGAACTTTAAGCAGCGACACACCGCCCACCGTCGCGCTCGACCAGATCGGCACCATGCTGTCGCCATGCTCGCCCAGAATGACCGCCTTCACCTGTGTCGGCGGGAGCCCGGTTTCCAATGCGATCAATGATCGAAATCTCGCGGTATCCAACTGCGTCCCCAGCCCAATCGTCTTGCTCGGCTCCCATTTCAGATGATCGATCACCAAGCGGGTGAGAATGTCCACCGGATTGGAGACGACAAAGATAATGGCATCCTTTTTTAATCCCGCCGTCTTCAAAGATTCCAAGATCCCTCTGAAAAGCGTGACATTTCGATTGATCAGATCAAGCCGACTCTCATCCGGCTTGCGGCGTAACCCCGCTGTGATGCAAACCAGATCCGCATCCGCGCACTTCTCATACCCACCCGCATAAATCTTCTGATTCCCCGCAATACTCGCGCCATGCAGTAAGTCGAGCGCCTCGCCTAGCGCCATCTGTTCGTTGGCATCGAGGATATGGATTTCAGAGACGATGGAATAACACTGCAGCGCAAACGCCGCATTGCTTCCCACTCGCCCGCCGCCGCCGATGACACTGACTTTCATAGTTTAAATCCTAAAGGCAAAGGCAACCACTGAGTCGCAGAATCGCAGAGACAGACGCGGAGAAATCAATCTATTTATTTTCATCTCCGCGTCTCCATAACTCCGCGGTTGCATTTCATTTGTTCAACCAGTTCAACCAGCCGTCGCCATAATCTGATCCGTGATCGACTGCACGAGTTGCTCTATATCATCCTCGCTATAGTTCGACGGAATCATCGATCCAATCGCCCGCTCCATCGACGATCCCTGCGGCTGAACCGGCGCCGTGCCGCCACCGGTGGACATTCGCCCGCGTTCACCGATCTGTGCCCGCACCCGGCTCACAAAATCATTCCCGCTGCATGCCATCTTCTCCGGCCCAGCGCCTGGCGCGGTGCGCGGATCAAACATGCCGAACTTGCTCTTCAGCGCCAGCAGTTCTTTCATCTCATCCCCCTCAAGCGGCCGAATGCTCCCAAGCTGCTTGGTCAGCAGCAGAATGCGAGAATACGCATCGACGATTTCGAGCTTGTAATACGCGTCTTCCAAATCAGGCCCGTAGCAAACCACGCCGTGATTGCCGAGCAAAATCGTGTTTGATTCCTTGATGAACGGCTTGATCGATTCACCCAGTCGCGTGTCGCCGGGCGTGACATACTTCGCCGTCTTCACCGGCCCGAGAAACACTTCCGCCTCAGGGTGAATGCACGTCGGCAAATCCACGCCCGCCACCGCAAACGCCGTCGCATGCGGCGGATGACTGTGAATCACCGCCTTCACATCAGGCCGCTCTGAATAAATCGCCAGGTGCAGCAAAATCTCGCTCGTGCGCTTCCGCTTCCCGCTTATCTGCTTCCCCTTCATGTCCACGACGCACATGTCATCGGGCTTGAGATTCCCCTTACTGATCAGCGACGGAGTGCAAAGAATGCGATCTTCGCCAAGACGATACGAGTGATTTCCCTCATTGCCCGCGCAGAATCCCTTGAGCCAAATGCGCCGACCAACGTCGCACATCTGCTCTTTGAGTCTGAATTCACTGACACGTGGAGCATTATTTGGGATATATGCCATAGTTGTTCGGAAGATGACGATTGACGATTGAAACTTGAAAAACCGAAATGCTTTCTGTTCAAGTTTCAATCCTCAATCTTCAATCATCCGCCTTTCATATATTCAAACTGACAACCGCCTGATCCAAAATCGCCGAGCAGTACGCATCCAGCGGCACGATCTTCTCCGGATAAAACGGCATGCACGCTTCTCGCGATTCCGAAAACGCGATCAAATCGCCGTCATGCGCACCCAGATGATCGTAAACCACCAGCGATTCACTGCTTTTACGACTTTTGCCAGCCAGGCTGAATCGATCCTGCACTTCAACGAGCAAAAATCGCCCGCCGGCCAACGCCGGATAAGACCGGCTCAAACACACGCGGCCAATTACCTTTCCTATCCGCATGTCGCCAGCTCCTTTAGCCGAGCCTTCACTTCTTCCCGCAATTCACGCTTCCCTCGCACAAACCTCGACAACAGATTCTTCACTTGCTGCAACGTTTGATACGGATGTTCGATCACCAGCACATTGGCCGACACCTGCGAAACGCCTTGCTCCACCGCGTCGATGCACGTACCGAGGATTGCTCGAAGCGAAGGGCAGCGATTCGCATACACCATCGCTTCGGCCCCGGTTTTGACGAGCAAAATCGCACCAACAGCTCGATCCGTCTTAATTTCTTCCGCGATCTTTTTGATCGCACTGACCTGCGAATTTGCTTCATGCGCGATGTCCAGATCACCCAGGCTCGTTTCTTTCGCCTGCGCCATCAACGCCGCCTTTGCGGGGCCGCACGGTCCATCGCACCACCACAAAAACGGACGCGAAATCGCAAGCGACGTCGCCGACTTCTCCGCGGCCGCCACAGGCGTTTTCAAATCCACGTCCGCATACCCAACCGCGATCTTCTTCTGCCTCAACCAATCCTGCGCCAGCGGCGTCAGCCTCGCCCGATAGGGCAGCGTGATACTTCCATTGCCCTTATGCAGATCCTCAAGCTGTCGCGCCGTAAAAATCATTTCATTTGTGATTTTGCTCTGGACTTCAAATCCAAAATCCAAAATCCGCAATCCAAAATCACCATCAGTCCACAATTCCAATCACATACCACCGCACCGGGCTCTTCTCATTGCCGATCATCTCTCTCGCGCCCTTGCCGTCACTGTTCAGCACAACTGTATCGCCCATGCCGCTTCCCCACTTATCCACGGCGATCAAACAATCCGCCTCTGGCTCACGCGCATTATTCAACGGCTGCACAATCGCCAACCGCCACCCGTTCATCGACGGATGCTTCACAGTCGCAGTCGCATGGCCAATCACTTTTCCCAACTGCATTTCAAATCCATTTTGAACCTCAACGTCCCAAAAAGCATCAATCACTCAAAAATCGTTTCGTGCTCTTCGTGGCTTCGTGGTTCATTTATTTCTTAAATCATCCGCATGCTGCCCGTGATCATCACCCGTCGATATCGCGTAAATGTCAGCGGCGTCGTGATCCCTTCACCCGTCGGTGTCGCAATGCTGTAGCTCAAATGTCCTTGGCCGCCCAAACCCAATCCCGCCGGGCTCGGGCCGTTGATCACAAACAGCGTCGTATTCGCGCGCCGGCCAAACTTCGTGACCGTGTCCATGTTTCGACTGTGAATAATCGCGGTGTGCCGATACCCATGCTCCGATTCAATCGCCAGATCGATCCCCTCGTCCACGTTCTTCACACGCACGAACG
>DATAPK010000419.1:0-2428 GCA_036265245.1 Tepidisphaeraceae bacterium
TCGTGGGCGCGGATGACGATGAGCCGATTTGCCGAATTTCATCGCCGCCGTTGTCGAGCGTGATTATCAACGACCATCAGCGCGGTTATGAGGCGGCTGCGTTGCTCGATCGCATGATGAACGGCGCGCCGCCGCCCAAGGAACCGATTTATGTCGAACCCGCGGGGGTGCGGACGCGCGCTTCCACCGACATCATGGCGATCGACGACACGGCTATCGTGAAGGCGCTGCGCATCCTGCGAGAAAACGCCTGCTCGCGCATCAGCGTGGATGATGTCGTGCGGCAGGTGCCGCTATCGCGCAGCGTGCTGGAGCGGCGATTTAGAAAGATCGTCGGACGCAGCGTGAATGATGAAATCGTCCGCCTGCGAATCAATCGGGCGATTGAATTGTTGACGGAAACGGAACTGGCGCTCAAGGTGGTGGCGCAGCGAGCGGGGTTTGGGACACAGTCGTATATGAATGCGGTTTTTCAGGCGAAGGTGGGGAAGACGCCGGGGTCGTTCAGGCGGGTTTCGGTTTCTCAATCCGCCGATGAACCCGCCCCACCGACACGGCGGCGAGGTTCTCGGCTGTCGTAAATAAAAGTTGGCCACAGAGTCACAGAGGACGGAGGAGAGAAGACCCCTCAGTTTATCTTCTTCTATGTCTTGCTCTGTGGGCTTTGTGCCTCTGTGGCAAATTGATCTGCCGGGGCCTCATCGTTTTGAAGTGGTCACATTTTCCAATTGAATTGTTTCGTCTGCTCCCGGGGTTCGGGCAAGGACATCGGAGATGCTGACATCGCGGGCATCGGTGATCTTCACTGCTGGGCCGAGCTGATCGGAGATATCGATGTGCCGCAGGGTTAGTTTTTCAACGCTTCGCGCGATGAAGCCCGCGCGGCAATGGTTGCCGACGTCTGGCGCCATCGCGGGTTCGCCGGCAAGGATGTTTTGAGGGTCGAGAAAGAAGGAGGAGTTCTCGACGATCAGATCTTCGACGAACATTTCCGGCAGGCCAACGATATAGGCGGCGGCGAATTTGATGTTGCGGGCGGTGATATTGCTATATCGCAATCTTCTGAATCGCGGCGTGCCTGCATCGACGGGCTGCGCGGATTTATCCGTGACTTTTTTCTCGCCCCACGCGCCGCAGCCATAAAACAGATTGACGACGATGGGGCAGGTGACGCCGTCCATCACCAGATTGGCGGCGCGGATGTCTTCGACGACGCCGCCTCGCCCGCGACGGGCTTTGATGCGAATGCCGCGATCCGTGCCGACGAACACGCAATTGGAAATCGTGACGTTGCGGATCGAGCCGCTGATTTCGCTGCCGATGACGACCCCGCCGTGGCCGGCCATCAGCGTGCAGTTGGTGATGGTGATGTTTTCGCAGGGGCGAAGCTCTTTGCGGTTGTCATCTTCCTTGCCGCTTTTGATGGTGATGCAATCATCCCCGACATCGACGTGGCAATCGGAAATATGCACATTGCGGCAGGAATCCGGGTTGATTCCATCGGTGTTGGGAGAATCCGCCGGGTTGATAATGGTGATTTTGCTGATGGTGACGTTGTCGCAGGCGAGCGGGCTGCACGTCCACATCGGCGAGTTGCGCAGGGTGACGCCTTCGATGAGCACGTTGCGGCAATCGACGACGCGAAGCAGCAAGGGGCGACGCGCGACGCCGGGATTCTTTTTCTGGCTTTCCCACCAGATCTGCCCGCGGCCATCGATGGTGCCGCGGCCGGTGATGGCGATGTTTTCCAGGCCTTCGCCGCAGATCAATGATGCGCGAGATATTTTGACGCCGGGCCCTTCCCATTTGCTTGACCACTTCGGAAAGTCGTCGAAGTTTTGGCTGCCGAGCAAGGTTGCGCCGGCTTCGAGATGCAGGGTGACGTTGCTCTTCATCCAGAGCGTGCCGGTGACATATCGCCCGGCGGGGATCACAACCGTTCCGCCGCCGGCTTTGGCGCACGCGTCGATCGCGGCTTGGAGGTGGGCGGTGGTGTTGGTTTCGCCGTTGGGAATCGCTCCGAATTGTTCAACGTTGTATGGCATAGTGGTGTTTGCGGGGGTTTGCGATTTTGGGGGCTTTTTTCGATAAAAGGACGCGAAATCGCAAGCGATGTATGGCGCGTATCCTGTGTCGATCTTATTTCGCTTGCTGTGTTGGATCCCATTGATCTTTGCCGCCAAGGATGTTTTGCACGGTCATTTTTTTTGCGTCGTCATCGCTCAATTCTTTTGTCCAATCGGGGCGCTGGGAGCGATCGGCGCCGGGGCCGGTGCATTGGTATTCGACGTAGCGCGCGGTTTTGTGGTTTTCGTTGCCCTTCCACTCAGACCAGCCGGCGGGATTGACGTGATCGCCGATCTCGCACTTGATATATGCGGTGGCTGCGCCTTCCTTCCAGGGGCGGCCAAGATAGGTCATCGCGGCG
>DATAPK010000420.1:0-5044 GCA_036265245.1 Tepidisphaeraceae bacterium
CAAAGGCCCCGCATCGACGATCTCAACCTTTACATTCCCTTCCGGAAGATGAACCTTCATCGCAACGCCCGGCGCCAAATCATATTTCGTGCCATTCAGCCGCACCGCGTATGCCTTGCCCAGCCCATTCACCACATAAACCGGCGCTCGAATCCCTTCCAGAAATGAAATCCCCAGATACGACACCAACCCCACCAGCAAGACGATGGGCGCCACCTTGAAAAACTTCCTCCACTGTGCCGTATTCTTAATTTTTTGAATCACCTTCGCTGGCTTCACCGGCTCACTCGTCCCCAATTTCTCCGCCGACGCCTCCCGCAGCCGCTGAAACGTATGATCCTGTGAGATTCCCGGATTGATCACTTCGCATTGTGCAAACAAAGCCAGCGCTTTGTCGTGATTCCCGTTCGCCTGAAATCCCTGCGCAAGCTGATAGAGATATCCAACCCGATCGGGAATCTGCTGCGCGACGATGTGCTGCAGATACGGCTCCGCCTCCTCGACTTTTCCCTGCCGCATCAATGAATCCGCGATCGCCTCGCGCATCTCATCGCTTTCCTCGACCGTCAGCACGTTCTTCAGCAATCGCTCTGCCTGCCCGACCTCGCCGAACGAATCGTACAAGGCTGCCAGATCGCTCAGCGTCCTTTTGTCGCGCGGAAAAGCACGCTCGATCTCCGGCGCAAGCTCCATGAGCCGCCTGCGATCGCGACATCCCGCGATCGCTTCCATCGCCTCCCTCGCTCTTTTCGGATCGGTCGGGATCGATCGATAATTCTCGATCGCCTCTCCAAGACGCTGCTGCCTGATCTTCCAATCCGCCTGCGGAACCGGCCGATGGCGTTTGCAGATCGTGCACTTTTCAATGATGTGTTTTCTGGCCAGCGGAATCACCGGCACCAGAAAAATGACAAAATAAAGCCGCGTGTCATACGAGCTAAGCCTCGCGTTTCGCTTGCAAAGCTGGCAAACGCCGTCGTATTCCTCCAGGTTCTTTTTCCCGTAATACCATGTCCCGATTCCGTTATAGAGTTGAGGCATGTGCGCTCCCTCGATGGCCGATTGTCCCGCTCGTACGATGCGTCAGCCGCGTGCGGTTGTCAACGTTGGGCGGTTCGCTCAACAGCGCGTAAGATAAGCTCGTGATTCCGCTCGCCCAAACCCTCGCCTGGATCGATTCGCAACGCGATGCGATGCGCGACCGCGTCATCGAATGGTGCAATATCAATAGCTACACCTTCAACGTCGCCGGCGTCAATCGCATGGGCAATGAAGTGGCCAAAGTGCTCCAGGCAATGGGCGCTGAAATCGAATGGATCGACGTTCCCCCTGCCGAATCTATCGACCAACGCGGCGCGATGACCCGCCAACCACTCGGAAAAGCCTTGCGAGCCCGCAAGCGACCTAATGCGCCGCTCAAAGTTTTTCTGGGCATCCACCTCGATACGGTCTATCCGCTCGATCAACCGTTTCAGTTTGTCGAGACAATCGACACAAATACCCTGCGAGGCCCCGGCGTCATCGACGCCAAAGGCGGCCTAGTCGTCCTCCTTACCGCGCTCGCCGCATTCGAGCAAAGCAACGTCGCCAACCAAATCGGCTGGGAAGTTCTGCTCAACCCCGACGAAGAAATCGGCTCTCCCGGCTCGGCCCCTCTCCTCGTCGAATCTGCCCATCGCAATCAATTCGGCCTGGTCTTCGAACCCGCCATCGGCGATGGAAACCTCGTCGATTCCCGCAAAGGCTCGGGCAATTTCACAATCGTCGTTCATGGCAAAGCCGCCCACGCCGGCCGGGATTTCAACTCCGGCAGAAACGCGATCGTCGCCCTCGCCCAAATCGTCGCAAAACTCCACGCCCTCAACGACACGCTGCCAGCGATCATCGTCAACATCGGTAACATCGAAGGCGGCGGCGCCGTTAACGTCGTCCCCGATCTCGCCATCGCGCGCGTCAACATCCGCACCACCCTGCCCGAAGATGAATCGAAACTTCGAGAGAAATTCAATCAAATCATCAACGAGGCCAACCAGCGCGACGGCATCCGCGCCACCCTTCACGGCAATCTCTCCTCGCCTCCCAAACCACTCGACGCAAGAAGCCGCTCCCTGCTCGACCAAATCCTCGCCTGCGCCCGCGAACTGGGATTAAACCTCTCCACCCAACCCAGCGGCGGCACCTCTGACGGCAACAAACTCGCCGCCGCCGGCCTCCCCGTCATCGACTCCCTCGGCCCCCGCGGCGGAAAACTCCACAGCCCCGAAGAATTCCTCCACATCGACTCACTCCCCGAACGCGCTAAGCTCACGGCCTTGATTCTGCTAAAATTCGCCGACGGTTCCCTGAAAATCGACAATTGGCCCTAACACCTTTTCGCCCTCATGAACATCTTATAAAGCCGCGACCATTGGTCACGTCCCCCCGCCACCACTGGTGGCAGCTTTATAAAGATCAGTCCCCCACATTTAAGATTTGTTCTCACCAATACTCCCACCCCCAAAGCGCCGATAATATAAAGGATGGTCATCGTTCGCCCGGTCCACCTCGCCGATCTCGACAACCTCGAAGCCCTCGCCGCGCTCACCGGCATCGGCCTCACCACGCTCCCCAAAGATCGCGAATATCTCACCAAGCGAATCCGCAATTCCGAGCGCGCCTTCCAATCCATTCCCGACAAACCCGCCGGCGAATCCTATCTCTTCGTCATGGAAGACCTCGCCACCCACGCCATCATCGGCGCCTGCGGCATCGTCTCCAAAGTCGGCGGCTTCGAGCCCTTTTATTCCTACTCCATCGAAAAAACCCACTTCCATTCCGACGTCATCGGCGTCAACAAAGAAGTCCCCATCCTCAAACTCCACGAAGAACACGACGGCCCCGCCGAAATCGGCTCGCTTTTCCTTCACCCCGATTTTCGTCACGACGGCAACGGCCGATTGCTCCAACTCGTGCGATTCCTCTTCATCGCCGAGCATCCCGATGCGTTTGAACAAACCATCGTCAGCGAAATCCGCGGCGTCTCCGACGACAACGGTCGCTCCCCTTTCTGGGATGCTATCGGCCTACATTTTTTCGATATCGATTTCCGCCGCGCCGATTATCTGAGCATCGTCAACAAGCATTTCATCGCCGACCTCATGCCCGACCACCCGATCTACATTCCACTGCTTCCCAAAGAAGCCCAGAATGTCATCGGCGTGCCACACGAACAAAGCAAATCCGCCGTGAAGAATCTCCAACTTGAAGGATTCACCTTCGCCAACGAGGTCGACATCTTCGACGCCGGCCCCGTCGTTCAATGTCCGCGCGATCAAATTCGCACGATTCGCCAGAGCCAGCGCGCTATAATTTCTGAAATTGTTGGCAAGATCGAATCCCCCAGATTCATGATCGCCCGCTCCGCCGGAGAATTCCGCGCCTGCCAGGGACAACTCGACATCACCCCAACCGGCGTGCGAATCACCAAAGAAATCGGCGACGCATTGAAGATCAAAGCCGGAGAATCGATTCGATTTTCACCAATGCCCGAAAAATAAATCATGCCCGAATCGAGCGACATCTTCACCTCATCCGACCCCGCCACCGGCGAGACCATCTGGTCCGGCCGCGCCGCAGGCAAAACGGATATCGATACCGCCGTCGCTTCCGCCCGCCACGCCCACGAAGATTGGGCCTCTCGCCCCCTCGCAGAGCGCACACAATTTCTGGAAGCCTTCGCAAAACAAGTCCAATCTCGCCGCGCCGATCTGATCGAAGCAATCTGCCGCTCCACCGGCAAACCACGCTGGGAATCCGCAACCGAAGTCGATGCCGTTTTCGGAAAAGTCGCACTGACGATCCAGGCCAACAACGAACGTCACGCCACCACCGAGAAACAAACCGCCAACACCACCGCCGCCACGCGCTACAAACCGCACGGCGTCCTCGCTGTCTTCGGCCCCTTCAATTTCCCCGCGCATCTCCCCAACGGCCACATCCTTCCCGCCCTTCTCGCCGGCAACACCGTCCTCTTCAAACCCAGCGAGCAAACACCTCTTGTCGGCGACATCTACGCCGACCTTTGGCGCACCGCCAATCTCCCCGCCGGCGTCTTCACTCTCCTTCAAGGTGGCCGCGAAACTGGAAGCATTCTGGCAAATCACTCCGCCATCGACGGCCTTCTCTTCACCGGCAGCTTCGAGGCCGGCGTCGCCCTCAACCGCGCTGTCGTCGATCACCCCGGCAAAATCGTCGCCCTCGAAATGGGTGGAAACAATCCGCTGATCGTCGCCGACGTCGCCGATCTCCACGCCGCCGCCTACTGGACGATCCAATCCGCCTTCATCACCGCCGGCCAGCGCTGCAGCTGCGCTCGCCGCCTGATCCTCCTCCACGATCGCCTCATCGATCCATTGATCGAAATGACACGATCCATCCAAGTCGGCAAATACACCGATAATCCCGAACCCTTCATGGGCCCGCTGATTTCACCCCAAGCCGCCACTCGTGTGATGAACGCACAAGACGAATTACTCAAACGCGGCGCAAAACCCCTCTTGCCAATGAAGAATCTCGACAATCGCGCCATGCTCTCCCCCGGCATCATCGATGTCACCGACATCGATCGCCCCAACATTAACCCCGCCGACGTCGAAATCTTCGGCCCCCTGCTGCAAATCATCCGCGTGCGGGATTTCAACGAAGCCATTCGCGAAGCCAACAACACGCGCTATGGCCTCGCCGCCGCGCTCTTCAGTGACGATCGCGCGCTGTATGACCAATTCTTCCGCCGCATCCGCGCCGGCGTCGTCAACTGGAATCGCCCCACCACCGGTGCCAGCGGCGTACTCCCCTTCGGCGGCGTCGGCTCCAGCGGCAACCACCGCCCCAGCGGATTTTTCGCCATCGACTACTGCGCCTATCCCGTCGCATCCATGGAATCCACCGAACTAAAACTACCCCAACAACAAACGCCCGGCATCGATAAAGGATAACATCATCACAAAGCCCGGCCCTTCAGGGCCGAGGTATTTTCTCAAACCATGCCCCTCACCGAACTCAACCT
>DATAPK010000421.1:0-11073 GCA_036265245.1 Tepidisphaeraceae bacterium
AACACGCGCGATTTCAAGATGGCGGGTGTTAAGGTGATTGATCCGTTCGCGTAGGCATGTGACTCAATCATCCACTCTCCCATCATCCGACATTCACAAACCGCACTTTCAGCAAAATAAAATCACTCCTCCAACGCCAACAAAAAATTTTAAGCCCCCACGCCAGATTACGCATTGTCGGATTTCCCCTCCCCTCCGATAGTAATGCTCCGGAACCAAATCGTCCCGGGCTAAAAAGGTTGTATAGCTGGATTGCCGATGTCGGATATCGAAATTCCGCCAAATCTCAAATCTTTCATTGCCGAGCACATTCGCTCCGTGGTCGAACTTGAAGCGTTGCTTCTGATGCACCAGGATTCCAATCGCCAGTGGACTTCCGCCGAATTAGGCCGCACCCTCTGCGTCGATCCCACCTGGGCCGAAAGCGAATTGTCCGATCTAACCCGTCGCGGCCTCGCCACAAAAATGCCGGCCGATCCGCCCGCCTATCGCTTCAACACCCAGACCCCATACCTCGCCACCGTCCGCCTCCTCGAGCAGTTCTACCGCGAGCGACGCGTCTCCATTATTCAACAAATATTCGCCAAACCCAGCGAGCCGATCCAGAGTTTCGCCGATGCGTTCCGATTCAGGAAGGACTGATATGGCTCAGACCGTTTACATCCTCTGCGCTCTGACCTGCGTCGCCTGTGCCATTCTCCTCTTCCGCGGCTACTGCCGCACCCGCGCCCGCATGCTCCTCTGGAGCAGCCTCTGCTTCGCCGGACTCATCGCCAACAACATCCTCCTTTTTCTCGACAAGGTCACTCTCCCAAACACCGATCTCTCTCTCGCGCGAACTGTCGTCGCCCTGCTCTCACTGATCGTCATGCTTTACGGCCTGATCTTCGATTCCGAATGAATGAAGTTCTAAATGAATGACTGGAAAACCATCATGAACGAATTCCTCCAAGGCGCAAGCGTCATGGCCTGCCTCGCCATCGGCCTCATCTTCCTCCGCTTCTGGCAAAAATCCCATGACCGCCTCTTCATCTTCTTCGCCGCCGCCTTCTGGCTCCTCGGCCTCAACTGGCTCTGCCTCGCACTCATCCGAACCGACGAATCCGAAACCTCCCTCTACCTCATCCGCCTCGCCGCCTTCCTCATCCTCCTCCTCGGCATCCTCGACAAAAACCGCGCCAAAAAATCCGAAACCCCACCCCAATAATTCCCCCGCGCCCATCCGCGCAGCGCCCCCAACCCTACAGGAACCCAACATAAAGCGGCGACCATTGGTCGCCGTCCTCACCGTGATCCCACCCCTACAAAAACCTCCCCTCACCCGATCTCAACCCTCCACCTCTCCCCGCCACCCGTTACATCAATCCAAAACGAACCCAATTCCCCCAAAAACCGCCCAACTCCCCACACAATATCCCCACTCAAAAATCGTTATACTATCGAAACCCCCGTGAAGCGGGAGCATCGAAGATGCCCTCCTTCCACCCGGAGAAAACGATGACCTCAAAACGCAACGGTAATCCCCTCCTCGCAACGATCTTCCTCGCCCTCGCCGCCATCCCCGCTCTCGCCCAGCCCGCCACCCAACCCGGCCGCCCCAACTTCCCCGCCCAGCGCGGCCAATTCATCATCGAACGCTTCCGCCGCGCCACCGCCGACATCAATCTCTCCCCGGAGCAGAAATCAAAAATAGATGGAATGATCAACCAGGCCGGCGACGACATCCAAGCCCTCTCGCCCGATGAAGGCCGCCAGAAAATACAGGCCATCAACGCCGACGTTCGCGAAAAAATTCTCGCCGCCCTCACCGACGACCAGGCCGCCAAGTTCCGCGACAATCTACAAAGCCAGCGCCCGCCCAATGGCGGCGGTGGCGGCCCCGGCGGATTCAACAACACCCCCGGTCGCCCCGGCCCACGCGGCATGGACAACGCACCCGCCGCCCAGGAAACCAACGCCGGCCCCATCCGCGTCCAAGACACCCTCCAACGCCTCAACGAATCCCTCGCCACCCTCGATCTTTCCCCCGACCAGAAAACCAAAGTCCGCGCCATCGTCGATGACAACACCAAGCAGATCACCGATCTCCGCGACCAGATGTTCTCCGGCGCCGTCCAGCCCGCCGACGCCCGCGAAGAATTCCCCAAGCTCTTCGCCTCCATGCGCGACCAACTCGCCGATGTCCTCACTTCCGATCAGCAAATCAAACTCCGCGACGCGATTCAATCGCGCTACGATCGCGACACCAAAGCCGCCACATCAAACACGCCCCCCACGCCCGCCACCAAACCCGCGATGACGATGATGAAGACAGATCCCTTCTCAAACGACTCGCCCCCAAACCAGCCCGAGGGCAAGCCCGCGCCCGCCCATCTGCAAGCCACCGTATCCCCCGACATCCAGCCCGCCGTCGGCGACGCCGCCCCCGATTTCAATCTCGAAACCCTCAGCGGCCGAAACGTCCAACTCTCCTCCTTCAAAGGCAAACCCCTCGTCATCGAATTCGGCTCTTACTCTTCCCCCAGTTTCCGCCAGCGCGCCGCCAAATTCGACGAACTCGCCCGCCAATACGGCAACCGCGCCAATTTCCTGATCATCTACACCGCCGAAGCCCACCCCGCCGGTGGATGGGAAGTTGACCGCAATCGCGATGAAGGCATCCGCATCCCCAAAGCCGCCGACCTCACCGAGAGAAAATCCGAAGCCAAACAAGCCAAGCAACTGCTCAAAATCGTCGTCCCCATCGCCACCGATGACATGAAAGATAAAACCGCCAACGACTACAGCGCCGGCGAAAATACCGCGATTGTCGTAGGCCGCGACGGCAAAATCTCCACCCGCGAAACCTGGATGGACCCCTATCGCCTGAAGATCGCGCTCGATGAAGCCATCGCCGTCAAACCAACCACGATGCCGATGGACTGAGAGTGGAGGGAATGACCAATGCCCAAATTCGAATGACCAATCAATGAATCAATGTCCAATGACACAATGAGTCAAAAGATCGATTGGTCATTGTGACATTGGGATTTCATTGGTCATTCGGGTTTGGTCATTGGTCATTTGAATCCTAAAGGGAGGGTCGCTTCTTATGCCATTCCGTCGCCATCTCATACATCCGCGCGATGCGCAGCAATTTCGCGTCTTCCATCACCGGCCCAGTGAGTTGAAGCCCGATCGGCAATGTCTTCGCCCCCGCCGCCAGATCGCTGTATCCCTCGCCAAGCAACCCGCACGGCAGGCTGACACTCGGCACGCCCGCGATGTTCGCGGTGACAGTAAACACATCGCACAGATACATCTGCAACGGATCGTCTGTCTTCTCGCCGATCTTAAAAGCGGTCGACGGGCTGGTCGGAGACAAAATCGCGTCGCACTTCTTAAACGCCTCCTGAAAATCCCGCCCGATCAACGCCCGGATTTTCAGCGCGGCGAGATAATACGAATCGTAATATCCACTCGACAGCGCATAAGTCCCGATCATGATGCGCCGCTGCACTTCCGGGCCAAACCCTTCCGCCCGCGACTTGCTGAACAGCTCGATGATGTCCTTCACCGGCTCGGCGGTGCGATGCCCAAAATGCACGCCGTCGTATCTCGCCAAATTGCTCGACGCCTCGCACGGCGCGATCACGTAATACGCCGCGATGCCATATTCTGTGTGCGGCAGCGACACTTCGACAATCTCCGCCCCAAGCTCCCGGAACTTCTTGACCGCATCGTTCACGCGATTCTTAACCGCCGGCTCCGTGCCGGCGTCCAGGCTATATTCCTTAGCGATGCCGATGCGCAGCCCTTTGATCGGCCGATCGATATCCGCCAGAAAATCCGGCACCGGCGTCGGCAGGCACGTCGAATCCTTCGGATCATGCCCGCTCAGAATATTCATCATCGCCGCGACATCGCTGACGGTCCACCCGAACGGCCCGATTTGATCCAGCGAACTCGCGAACGCGACAAGTCCATACCGCGAAACCCGGCCATACGTCGGCTTCAGCCCCACAATCCCGCACAGCGCCGCCGGCTGGCGGATCGATCCGCCGGTGTCCGAGCCCAGCGACGCGCAGCACATCCCCGCCGCCAGCGCCGCCGCCGATCCTCCCGAGCTTCCGCCCGGCACGCGTGTCATATCCCACGGATTCCGCGTCGTTTTAAAGGCGCTATTCTCCGTCGAGCTGCCCATCGCAAACTCATCCAGATTCGTCTTGCCAAGAATCACCGCCCCCGCCGCTTCCAGCCGCTTCACAACCGTCGCATCGTAAGGCGCATGAAAATTCTCCAGCATCTTCGACGAGCACGTCGTCGTCCCATAGCTGGTGCAGAGATTGTCCTTCAGCGCGATCGGCACACCCGCCAATGGCCCGGTGCGTTTGCCCTCATCGACCGCCTTGGCCTGCTCCATCGCGCGGTCGGGGAACGTGCTGTTGAACGCCAGAATTTGCGGATCAAGCTTTTCGATGCGCTCCAGCGCCTGCCGTGTAAGTTCAACCGCAGAAACGGCGCGGCTTTTGATCGCATCACGGGCGGCAAGGAGGGTGTCGTGGCTGAGTGACATAGTTTAATTGCGGATTAAGAGCCTCTAACAAATACCATGACCTCACGATGGGCCAAAAAGGGCGCGAATGCGAGGCGTCGCGACGAAGCAGTGTTTGAACACCACGGCGAGGAGCGACAACGAAGCAGTCGTGCCCTTTTTGGCCCACCGAAGGCGACACAGAATCGACTCATCTGCGTTGTCGCAACCGCTCGAAGCGGTCATGAAGACCCCGCTCTTGCGGTTGCTCCTAGCATCTGAGTCGATTCTGTGTCGTCGTGAGGTCATGGTATTTGTTAGAGGCTCTTAGATTAGGGATTTTGAATTGTAATCATGGTCAACGCAGCGGCGTCTTTCCATTGCAGCGGCGTTTGAGGAATCCAAAATCAGCAATCCAAAATCCAAAATGAGTTCATCCCGCCGAGTCTTCATCTCCGCCAATGACTTTCGGGACCTTAAAAAAAGGCCCTTCCGTCTCGGGGGCATTCCCAAGCACCTTCTCCAGCGGCAGCCCCGGCTCGGCCACATCCTCGCGAAAGACATTATAAATCGGCAGCGCATGAGCCACCGGCTGGACATTGACGGTGTCGACCTCGCCGATTTTGGCGACATATTGCAAAATCGACTCGAGTTGCTGCGTGAGCTTCTGGAGCTTCTCTTCGGGAAGCGCCAGGCGAGCCAGCTTTGCAACGTGAGCGACATCATCAAGCGACAGCTTCTGCTGGGTCATGGCGCGGTTGTATCCGATGGGGTAAAAAGCCTCAACCACCAACCCATTTTGGATTTTGGATTTCGGATCGGGGATTTGACTCTAAAATCCACCATCCGCGATCCAAAATCGACCGCCAGCAAACGCCCGCAACGTCTGATAAAATCCAGATTAACAGCAGTTCGGACAGGCGTGTCGTGTCATCGGACCGACTTTGACACCCCACGGGGTCGCGGCTATAAAAACGACCGGCCCCGCATGGTTGTTCGTAGGCCGCGGATGGGATGGATCACGCCCCGGTCGAATCTACAAAAATCGCAGGGGTTTGGCGTCGGCTTGACGGAGGATCAGTTGATATCCATGCCGTCTGCTGTCGCCGCCGAGCCCGGAATCGATCTTGCTTCTGTTCTGGTTCGGCCAGCCAAGGAGTCACACCGATGAGTTTGCACCGTGGGTCACGAAAAGCCCGTCGCATCGTTTGTTATGTCACCAAAGCTTTCGTTGAAGAATTGGAGCAGCGACAACTGCTAACCACGCTTCACGGCGGCGAAACCGCCGAATATCAGGACGCCGCCGGCAATGCCATCCGCATCACAGTCCAAGGCCCGTCATCGGCACAGTTCGATTTCATCGGGGCGACATCCCAGCCCGACAATACCGCCCAATTTGGCCAGAGCTTCGTGCTCAACGACATCCCAATGACGATCACGCGCGCCAATGGCACCGTCGACCGGGTGCTCGGCGGATTTGGCGGAGCGCAGGGCATCGAACTGATCCAAGCCGTCACCGGCGCGGCGGAATCCGACACCGATCTAATCGGCGGCCCGGCCCCACTGACGGCGCCCAGCGCGGGAATTAACATTGCAAATCTCAGCTCCGATTCCACCGGCCGAACCTACGGAATTAACGTGATTCAGTCGGCGCTCGGCGGGACCACTCAAAAACTGATCGATCTGGTCAGCATCAATTATAAAAACGTAACGCTCAACGGCGTCACACCAGCCGATGCGGTCGTCGTACAGGACCTTGGCCCGCAGATCGTCGCGCAGACTGGTGCAGTCGACACCACGCAGATTAACAGCATCATTGCGATGGATTTCCTGCCATCCAATGACAATCTGCTTTACTTTGTCGCCAGCGTGAACGTTCCTCGTCGCAGCGCGCTCAATCCAACCGCGGCGGCAACGGCGGTGCCGATTCCGTTCCTGCTCTCTTATGATTTTTCCCAACCAGTCAACCAACGCGTTGCACTTGTCGGCGAATTCATCAGCGACCCGGCCAACGGCGGGTTCGGTGACGTCGCGCCGGTCGTTCAGGGTTTCAGCTTTACGAGCAATGATCACATCGTGGCGATGCTCACCGGCAGCGCCGTTGGAGGCCGCGGCGACACGACGGCGATCGGGTCTGTAACAGGCTTGGTTGATTTAACCGTCAACAACCTGTTTTTCGGACTGAACAACATCGTACCCGTTACCTTGAACGGGGTTGCGGTGACTACGCTACGCAGCCTGGAGGTCATTCCCGGTGATGATGATTTCGTCTATGGAATCAACGCCGCCGCCGGTGGAATTCCTGAACTGCTGCACGTGAAACGGCAGAATATCAATGCCGGGGTTGCAGTGGATTTCGGCCCGCTGGGCAACACCGCGAATCCCCTTCTTGGACAAAATCTCGGAGACCTCGCCTGGAATCCCGCACTGATCAATCCATTTTTCCTGCAGGATCAGGGCATCACCAGGAAAGGCGCGTTGATTGCCGAAGATACCGGCACCGACCAGTTGGTCGTGGTCGACCAGCGCGATCGTTTTCCGCGCACGAATCTCTTCTCGATTTACGGCACGCACACCACCAGCACGACATCGCTGTCGATCGCGTTGGTTCCCCCTGTCACGACCATTGGGCCCCGCCCGATGGAGCCATTTACGGGCACCCCCGGCCCTCTTCAGGTTCATCCGGCGCAAATCGCACCTGGCCTTGACATCAACGTCACGCCCCCGGCCGGAACGGGCACGGTCTTCATCGGCGCGCGCACAATTAACATCGATCCGACAACGACGACCGAGGAGAATCGTCCCGTTCTTCAGATCCGCAAAGGCCCCTCCCAGGGGTTCGGCAATCTGCCGAAAACCACAAAGTATGTGCCCGCCGGCATCACCATTGTCGGCGATATGGACAATATCCTGATTGGTGGAACTCTCACCGGCTTCGCGCGCCTCAACGGAAACACCAATTTGCTTTATGCCGGTGATTTCCTTACCGGCGACGCCGAAGGACGCAGCATTAATGATTCCGCCGCTGATGTTCTGGGAAACATTTACGCCACCGGCGATCTTCGCAATCTCATCACGGCCTCCACATTCGGAAGCACCGACGTGGCGCCAGGCAATGCTCCAACCTATCTCACCGGATTCAGCGTTGCAGTCGGCGGACATCTCGGGCAGATGGAATCCATCGATGCTTATGTCGGAGCGCAGACCTCGGTTTCAGGCACCGAAGCCGGCTCCGGCGCGCCCATTCAGGAAATCGAAGATCGCCGCGGCACGCCCACGGGCAGTGCAACTTATTTTCAGGGATTTCAGGGCGCCGAGCCGTCCCTGGGTGACAGCCCCCTCTTCAACAACGACAGCTACCAGACCGCACAATTCATCGGCACCGCCCAGAACAATGCCTTCGGCTCAGACGAGGTGGCCATCGTCAACGGCGAAGTTCGAGGCGTCCCCGCCGACACCATCGATTATTACGCAATGGGTTTGCTCGGCGGACAGTCCGTTACCGTGCAACTTTCAATGGTCGGCAGCGGCAATGTAACCATCTTTGACCCGGACCAACGCCTGATCGACTCTGACCTGAGCACAGGCGGCCTGCCGCAGCTCGTTGCGGGCCAGCCCTTCACCTTCAAGGCCGATCGCCCCGGCGCATATCGCTTTGCCGTCAGCGGAAACGGCGATTACACCCTTCGCGTGACAGGCGCCGCCAAAGTCACTCTGGGCGGTGTTGTGGTCGGCAACGATCTTTACACCTATGACAAGGCGATTGCCCCCTTCCGCATTCACAAAGGCGACGCAGGCGCTTTCCAGGTCGGCGCCGAAATCGTCGATAGTTCCCTGCTGGCGTATACCGTTGATAACGGGAATCTCCGCTCCGTCGATACGCCCGACATCGGAACGCTCGATCTCACCACGACTCCCCCTACCTTCACCAACGGAATGAATTTGAGGGTTCCCAAAGGCAGCGTCGGGTTGATCCGCGCCACCGATGCCACCACGACCGGCATCCTCGCTTTCAACCTCAATCTTGCCCCGCTCACCAACATCGGCACGGCCAATTCCGCTGATGCAATTGGCGGAGATTATCAATTGATCTCCGCAGCTAATGAATTCACCGGCTTTGTGCTGGCCGACCGCGCCATCGGCACGATTCGCACCGCTCAAATAGCCACCAACACCGCTCCCTTCTTCATCGCCAATGCCGACCAGAAAGGGCAGGACGGCATCATCGATCTCATCGACGACACCGGCGACTTCGGGACGATCGGTGCGGGCGGCCCGCACCTTTTCACCGGCCCCGGCGGCAACGTCCGCTACATTCGTGTCGGCGGCAATGTCTTCAAAAGCAGCGTATTCGGCGCCGGCAACGATGTCGCAACAACCCTCGCCCCCGGCAAAACGATGCGCCTCATCGACGATTCCGGCACCAATTTCAAACTCTCCCCCACGCCGCTCGTGGCTAATCCCAACTTCGGCCTCAATGGCGACACCAATCAGTTCCTCAACCCCGGCAATCTCTCGGTTCTGACCTACTCCGTCGATGACCACAAGGGCGGCGGCGTGGTCGTGCTGAATGTGACTCTCGACAACGCGGGAGTCGTCGGCAATCACGGTCTGCTCGTGGAATCCGGCGCCCAGGGAAACAACGGCAGCGTCGAAATCGGCACGATCACCCTCACTGACGCCGGTCGCACCATCACTGAAACGCCCGCCGCCGATGGACTCGGCGGCCCGCCGACCATCGCCGTCCAGGACCGCGGCGACGCCACCATCACCACCACTGCACCCAGCGCAACCACGCCGGTTGATGTCGTCTTCAAAGGCCCATCCACCATCGATGCCTGGAGCATCACCGGCAACAACATCGACCTCATCAACAACCAGACCGATGGCGAAGTCGTCAACGTCAACGCAACCAGCCTTGGCGAAATCGATGCTAATACCATCGGCCTCGCCAAAAGCCACACCGGCGCCGATCCCGGCCATTCAGGCAACGCCGTGAATGGCATCACGATCCAGAATGATGACGGGTCTGCATTCCCAAATAATACAACTACGCCCGTCAACTCGCCGTTCGTTCAGCAGCGCAACCTCATCTTCATCCAAGGTGATCTGGTGCAGGCCCGCGCTCGCAAGGGAATCGGGAATATCCTGGTCCAGGGAATCATCGGCAGCATCGTGGCGGATTCCAATCACAAGAACGATCCGGGCGGCGGCTTTGAAGGAATCGACGGCCCCATCGTCGCCATCCCGGGAGGCGCCAATGGCTTAACCGATGCCCGCATCCAATCAGTCGACATCGGCCGGGGCATCGAATTTGGCGGACGCGGAGATGTCCCCTTCTCCGGCATCTTCGCCGGCGATGCAATTCAATCGATTGTCGGCGACGCCGTCGGTGATGATATTCGAGGCCCCATCCAAGTCGGCGGAAACACCGGCGCCGGGTCGAATCCCGTCGATGGACGAACACTCACCTCCATTTCACTGAATGGCGGAGCCATCATCGGCGCCTACATCGGTGACACCGCTAACTTCAACGATTGGCGCACCAATTCCGGCGCTCGAACTTTCGTTGAAACCGTCGCCGACGATCCAAACGACACTAATGTCAACGATGCCAACGCGCTGCACTTCGAGATCGGCCAGATCAAGCTCAAAGGCGCCGGCGGAATTATCGGTACCCGCATCGAAGGTGGGGACATCGGCCCCATCTCTGTCAATGGCGGCTTTGGGGTGCTCAACAGCCTCATCCTCAGCGCCGGCGACAACCGCTTCGCCGGCATCACCACCACCGGCTTCGGCATTCGCGATACCACCATCTCCGGCATGGAGGATGTGACGCAATTGATCGCCGAAGGCACGGGCAAGCCCCTCAGCACCAACGGATTTACTCCGTCGGTTCTCATCAGCCACGGCAAGTCCAACGTCATGGATCCATTCACCGGCACGGTCGCCAATGCCCAGACCGATCTTTATCGTTATCTCGGAACCACGCTGAAGAGCCCGATCAAAAAGAGCATCAGCGCCAGCGGCGTCATCCAAGACGTCGTCGTGCAGGCCGACGGCAATTTAGACAAGGTCAGCGCCTATCAGATTCGCCATCGCAATTCGCTTAGCGCAATGAGTTTGGCGATCGGTCAGAACGTGGGCTCGATCGTCACCACCGGCGCGGTGGATGGCTTGTTGCTCAGCGGCGATTCGCTCAAGCAATTCACCACCGGCAACAACGTCGACAACACCAGCATCGACATCTCCGGCCCGATCAAGAACGTCAACATCGGCGGAACCCTCAAGGGTTCCAGCGAAGTCAGCGCCCTCGGCGCGGAAGGAACCCTCGCCAGCCTGACCACCAAGCGCGGCCTGTACGCCGACATCCATGCGACCGTCAGCATCGGCTCCATCGTCGCCGGCGCCGACCTCGGGTCGCACAATATCTCCGTGGTCAACACCATCAACCTGCTGCAAGTCGGCGGATCGATCTTCAGCGGCGTGAACGTCGCTAACCTGCTGAACCACAAGATCAACCCGTTCAAGCGGCTGATCAATCTGGTTGTGGCCGGCAA
>DATAPK010000422.1:0-6012 GCA_036265245.1 Tepidisphaeraceae bacterium
CGCCCCGTGCTCATCGAGCGAAGCTCAGTCGTATAGCCAAACATTTCACTCAGCGGCACTTCGGCTTCCACCACTCGCGTGTTGCCGCGCTGATCTGAGCTGACGATCATCCCACGGCGGCGGTTGAGATCGCCGACGACGTTGCCGACGAAATCTTCAGGCGTCGTCACGACCACCTTCATGATCGGCTCAAGCAGCGTCATGCCCGCCTTGGCGCAGGCGTCTTTGAACGCGATCTGCCCGGCCAATTCAAACGCGATCTGCGAGCTATCGACCGGGTGATACGAACCATCCAGCAACGTAACCTTCACGTTGATCATCGGATAACTCGCCAGCACGCCCGTCTTGGCGGCCATGCGGGCGCCGTATTCGACCGACGGAATATATTCCTTCGGAATCGATCCGCCGAACACCTTGTTCTCAAACGCGAAATCATCTTCCCATTTGAGTTCCTTCAAATCCTCGGCCGATACACCTGCCGGATCGAAAGGCTCGACCGAAATCGTGCAATCGCCGAACTGACCGCGACCACCCGACTGCTTCACATGCTTGCCGCGTGCCTCGGCCTTTCGGGTAAGGGCTTCTTTGTACGCCACGCGCGGCTTACCGACGATCACGTCCACGCCGCGATCGCGAGTCAACTTGTTTCGCAGAATTTCAAGGTGAAGCTCACCCATGCCGGCGATGATCGTCTGGCCGGTTTCTTCATCATAATTCGCCCGGAAAGTCGGGTCTTCACGCTTCAGAACCGTCAGCGCCTCGCCAAGTTTCTGCTTGTCGGCCGCCGTCTTGGGCTCGATCGACATGCTGATAACCGGCTCGGGGAAGCTCATCTTTTCCAGCACGATCGGATGATCCTGATCGCACAGCGTGTCGCCGGTGATGGCATCTTTAATACCGATGCACGCGATGATGTCGCCGGCCTCGGCCACATCCACGGGGATTCGCTCGGCCGAGTGCATCTGGAACATTCGGCTGACGTTCTCTCGCTTATTTCGGCTCGCGTTCAAAACACGCGTGCCCTTTTCCAGCCGACCGGAATAAACGCGTACATACGTGAGATCGCCATGTTGGTCGTTAACGATCTTAAATGCCAATCCGCAAAACGGCTCTGTCGGAACCAGCTTGCGAACAATCTCCGTATCCATGTGCGCCGGGTCGTGCCCAACCACATGATCGATATCCTGCGGAGCAGGGAGATAATCGATGACTGCATCGAGCACACGCTGCACGCCGATGAATTTGAGCGCTGATCCACAAAGCACCGGATGTGCCTTGAACGAGATCGTCGCCTTGCGAAGCGCCGTACGAAGCTCAGACTCGCTGATCTCCTGGCCGTTCAGATATTTCTCAGCCAGCGTGTCATCCGTCTCAGCAATCTTTTCGACCATCAGTGTTCGCCACTTCTCAAAGTTGGCTTTTTCCTCTTCGGGAATCACTTTTTCAGTAATGACCTGGCCCTTATCTTTTTCGTTGTCGTTCTTCCAATACATCGCCACGCCACGAATCAGGTCGATCACGCCCTTGAACGTTCCCGCCTGCCCGATCGGAATCTGAATCGCGATCGCCGGCGCGCCCAGGCGCTCCAGGATGCTGTTGAAGCTGAATTCAAAATCCGCGCCGATCTTGTCCATCTTGTTGATGAAGCAAAGCCGCGGAACGTTGTACTTGGTAGCCTGCCGCCAAACGGTCTCAGACTGCGCTTCCACGCCTTCCTTGCCGTCGAACACCGCGACCGCGCCGTCCAGCACGCGAAGGCTGCGTTCGACTTCGACCGTAAAATCCACGTGGCCCGGCGTGTCGATCAAGTTGATCGTGTAATCCTCGCCATTGCGCGTCCACGGGCACGTCGTCGCGGCCGACTGAATCGTGATGCCGCGCTTCTGTTCCTCTTCCATCGAATCCATGACGGCCGTGCCTTCATGCACTTCGCCGACCTTGTGAATCTTGCCGGTGTAATACAGAATTCGCTCGGAGACGGTGGTCTTTCCTGCGTCGATGTGAGCGGCGATGCCGATATTGCGAATCTTGGTCAGGTCGCGGGACATAAATGAGCTCCTCTAAGCTGTCGGGTATCTCTCGTTCCTAAATTTCAAACAAAAAACCCAGGGCGAAACCCTGGGCTTGCGATAAGGCGACTATTAAACATCGCGGTACCGAAGTCCAGGTAGCGGATCGACTCGTCGTCGATCCCAAGCCTTGGCTTCGGTCGAGACGAGCCTTTAATTTGGCTCGATCTTCACGGTCACTCCTTGTTCGAACCAGTGCGGATATCGACAGTACGACGCGTCAGTGTGCAATGTTTGCCCCGACGTCGGGCGATAGCAATATCCACAACGAAGGGCCGTAATTTACTGCTACCAGCCGCGCCGTCAAGTCAAGCCGTTGAAAAACCAGCCTGTTATGGTGATTTGAGGTGGGATTTGTGCAAGGTTTAACAAGGCAAGCCACAAGCTGTTTCAGCCCCCATTTTTGCCACAGACGCCGGGGCTGAGGTACTCCGAAGACCCGGATTTTCCTGCGATTGATCCGTCCCCCGACATACCTCAGACGCGTCGCTAGGTTTTGAAACGTATCTAATCAGTTATAGACCCCCCGGCGGCGCATCGCTGATTTTGATCTGCGGCTTAGTAATCTGCCCTTTTGCCAGCGAGATATCGCTGATCTCAACCATCTTGGTAAATGGCCGAACCATCACCACCACTTTCTTAATCTTGTCCAGCGGCACATTAAAGCTATTCGTCACTTGCGTGCTCTGCCCATTCACCATCATGCCATTGCCAACACTGGCATGCTGCTTTCCGGCATCATCGATCACAACCACCTCCATAGGCACCCGAATATTCGAAGACGTGAAGACAACCGTTGCGTGTTTTGCGCCGTGCATGGGCATGCCGGGCATCATCGCCATGTCTTGCTCGATTACCGGCTGGAAGCTGAACGTTCCGAAATCTTTTGTTTCAAAATCGCCCCCCTCCTGGATTTTTTCATTCGTCAGAATCGTCTGCCACGGATCGTCCGCGATCAATACGCGCAGCGTCGCAGTTTTCTCGCCAGGTGCAGGAGTGAATGTAAGCTGACTGAAGTCCGTATTCCCCCCGAGACCAAAACCACCACCCCCGCCGCCACCGACCGAGTCGATCATTCGCGGCCGAACCGTCACACCCTGCGGCCTTTCAATCCGCAAGAGAATTTGATGAGTCGGCGGCGGATCCATCTGCATGTGGCTCTTAGGAATATCCGCATTCGGCATTTTGATCGGATTGCCATCGATGCCGAACCAAGAATCGGCATCCCCTTCAAATGGTGCCACGCCCAGCACGTGGATCGAAATATCCTTGTTCACAACCGCCGTCACTTCGCCTGATGCATCGGGCGCAGCTTGAACCGCCATTGCAACCGGCTCCGCAGCAGCCGGCTGAGATGACGGCGCGGTGGCCGGAGATTTTTCGAGCAGCGGCGCCGCCGCCACTGCGATAACCAGCAATATCCCCGCTGCCACTCCCGCCAATTTCAGTTGATGTGCAAGCGTAATCATGTGTGACACCTTGTTAGCGATATTGACAGCCGGCGCACTCGCGCCACCTGTTGAATTTGAAATGAGTGCGACATTGACGATCGATTTTGCCAGCGCCGGCGGCGCCGCGATCGAAATGCCATGTGCCAGGCCCAGCGCCAGCGCATCCTGCGCGTTAGTCACGCCGCGGTTTTCCAGAAACGAATGCAGCTTATCCAGCGCGCGGCTCAAACGCTTTCTCGCCGCGTCTTCCGAGACCGCCAGCGACTTGGCCACTTCACTCACTGGCTGGTCCTGGAAATATCTCAGCACCACCGCGCTCTGATCCATCGAAGAAAGCTTTGAAACCGCATCGAAGATCAGCGATTGCGTCCTCTCGTCGGCCGGCTCGGTTGAGGCACAGGTTTCTTCCATCATCGCCGCCTTTTTTGTCTCGTGATGTCGCCGCCTCGCTTCCATTCGTCGCGCATTGCTGGCCGCATGCCGAGTCACCGTGAAAAACCACGACGCAAGCACCACGTCGGCCCGAATTGAACGCGCTTTTTGCACAAGTACGATGAAAACCGCCTGCGTGATGTCCTCTGCCAGATGCGGATCGCGCACCTGCCGCAGCGCAAAGCGATACACCAGCCGCCCATACCGCCGCACCAATTCCCCCAGCGCCGCCGCTGCCTGCTCACCGGCAATCTGCCTGAGAATGTCTTGATCTGACATCTGTTCCATACGCATATACAAGGTACGACCGGCCTTTAGTTGGACACAAAAATTGGCGCAGATCGATTAGCCATTACGCCGATGCTACAATGGGTAAGTTATGCAGACTGCAAAAGATTGCCTCGAACACCAGTTCCCGCAGATGCGCGCCTGGTGTCTCTCCCTCGCCGCCGACCTCGACCGCATCGAGCGATCCGAGGGTGGCCAAGCCCTCTTGGAATCCAATCCCAGCGTCCAACAGCTTCGCCGGGCCATCAAAATCATCCTCGACGAACGCACTAACCGCGCCGAGCAAATCCAGATGCTCTTCAGCGACACGACCCCAGCCCCAAACCCGCAATCCAAAATCCAAAATCCAAAAATGAGATGAAGTTCATCGATCCCCACATTCACTGCGTCAGCCGAACCACGGACGATTACAAATACATGGCCCGCGCCGGCGTCGTCGCGGTCACCGAGCCCGCCTTCTGGGCCGGCTATGACCGCTCCAGCGCTGCCAGCTTCGCCGACTACTTCCGCCTGCTCACCGAAGTCGAACCCAAACGCGCCGCAAAATACGGCATCGACCATTTCTCCTGGCTCTGCATCAACGCCAAGGAAGCTGAGAATGTCGAACTCGCCCGCCAAGTCATCAAGCTCATCCCGCCCCTGCTCAATCACCCGCGCGTGCTGGGCATCGGCGAAATTGGCTTGCACAAAAACACCGCCAACGAGATCAAAGTCTTCGAAGAACAGGTCGACGTCGCCGCCTACCACAATCAACTGATCCTCATCCACACGCCTCACTTGGAAGACAAACACAAAGGCACCGAGATCATCACGTCGATCCTCAAAAACGACCAACGCATCAAACCCGAGCGCGTCCTGATCGACCACTGCGAAGAGCACACAATCCGTTTAGCCCGCGACGCCGGCTTCTGGGCCGGCCTCACAATCTACCCCGTCAGCAAGATGACCCCCCAGCGCGGCTCCGACATCCTCGAACAGTTCGGCCCCCAAATGATCTGCGTCAACAGCGCCAGCGACTGGGGCGAAAGCTCCCCCTCCATGCTCACCGACACCGCCCTGGAATTCCGCCGCCGCGGCCACACCGAGCAGGAACTCACCAACATCTTCTACAACAACCCCTGCCGCTTTTTCGGGCAATGCTCGAAATGGAAACTTAAACCTGAAGACTAAGTGCGATTTGTCTCGCGTTGCACGATCTACTTCGGTACTATCGAGTTGCTGTCTATGGAGGGCTTCCGATGCGACATCTCTGTTTTTCGCTTTTTATTTGCGTCATATCCCTACTGCTATCTCATGAGCTTCGAGCCGCGCCACCGCTATATCACTTGACAGATTTAGGTGATTTAGCAGGCGGCGGAGAATCGAGTACCGCATCCGATATTAACAATTACGGTCAGGTCGTTGGCCAAAGCGAGAGCGCGGATGGCCTAAAAAGCTTTCATCCATTTCTTTGGACGCCGAATACGTCTAACGGAACAACCGGCTCCATGATGCAGATCGGAAGTGGAAGCGGTGTCATATTCGACACCGAATCCACTGCCAACAGAATCAATAATTATGGACAAGTGGGAGGCAACATTGAAGGGCACCCATTTCTATGGACGCCCTCATCAACGCACGGCTTAACTGGCACGATGAGCGACTTGGGAGTACCAACCGCAGAAATAGCGTCGGTCCAGGGAATCAATTCGATCGGCCAAGTTGTTGTGGATCGAAATGGCTCGACGTTTTTATGGACACCCACAACTTCAAACGGCGTCGCCGGATCGCAA
>DATAPK010000423.1:0-3784 GCA_036265245.1 Tepidisphaeraceae bacterium
TTTCGATATGGCAGTCGCTTATCAGTTGAATCCGAAGCAGACCTATATCGATGCCATGCTCGCGAATATGAACTACGAAGGCGGTTGCAATCCTGTGAACGTGGCCTACATCACTGGCATGGGTTGGAAACGCCAGCGCGATATCGTCAGTCAATGGCATTCAGTGACCCCGAAATCTCTGCCACCTTCGGGCATTCCGGAGGGCAACGTCACCGGCTCGTTTACCTACCTTTCGGGAGTTTACGGTGGCGCGCTCGAGAGCCTCTGCTTCCCAACGGACTCGACTAGAAGCAGCGGTTGTTACCCGTTCTACGATCGCTGGGGTGACAGTTGGAACGTGAATGCGGAAATGGTCGTTCTCAATCAGGCGCGCGGCCTCGGCACGCTCGCCTTCCTCGCTGCGCAAACCACGCTCAAGACTCAGGCATGGCACGCGGTTGCCGGCCAAATCAACATCCCTTCCGGCACCGCGCAGGTCGGCGTTCCCGTGGCGCTTACTATGTCCGCGCCGGGAATTGATTTGAGCAGCGCTCGAATTACCTGGGAAGCCGAAGGACAGGAGCCCACGTTCGGCAAGACATTCAATTTCATTCCGCAAAGCAACGGCAGCCAGGCTGTCCAGGCCGAAGCACAATTGCCCGATGGCCGCCGGATATTTGCGATTGGCACCGTCGGCGCCAGTGCGGCCAACGTCGCGTGGGTGGATGACTCATTGCCCGCTGGCGCCGCTTCCGGCTCCTACGGCGGCGACTCATGGACCTGGGTCGGCAGCAACCCCGCTGCATTCTCAGGCAGCTCGGCGCATCAATCCGCCCTTGCGGCAGGATTGCACTATCACTTGTTCCAGAACGCCAGCCAAACTCTTTCCATTGGCACCGGCGATGTGCTCTATGCTTACATCTATCTCGATCCCGCCAACCTTCCGAGCGAAGTCATGCTCAGTTGGAACACCGGTTCCTCCTGGGAGCATCGCGCTTATTGGGGCGCAAACCTGATCAGCGATGGCATGGACGGCACCAACAGCCGCCGATACGTCGGACCGTTGCCGACGGCCGGTCAATGGGTTCAACTGCAAGTCCCGGCCAGTCAGGTCGGCCTCGAAGGCACGACCGTCAGCGGCATGTCTTTCTCGCTCTACAATGGCCGCGCGACTTGGGACGCCGCAGGCGTTACCAGCGTCGCCAGTCGGCCAGTATCATTTCAGCCGACCAACAGCATCCATGTCTCCGCCCTCAAGACCTCCAGCGGCTTCAAATTGAGTTGGACCAGCGCCGTTGGCAGCACCTATCGGGTCCTGTACAAAAACGCGCTCAATGATTCGACCTGGACACAAATCGGCAACGACATCACCGCAACCAGCACCACTACGTCGTACACCGATACGACTTCCACCCAGGCCAATCAGCGATTTTACGTTGTGGCCCGGATAAACTGAGTTCGCTCGAACGGCATCACCGACTGCCTGAAGCTTTGCGGCTCCATGGCGGCTCGGTTTACGCTCCAGTCTTTGGCAATCCCGCAACTTGGGATTGCCATGCTTCATTGCTCAAAGGCGCAATCTCACGTAAACAAAACGCTTGCAATTTCATCAAATTGTCACATAATCGTGACACATGACCCATGAAGAAAGGTGTTTGAGCTCTCGCTCAAATTCTAGCTTGATGGGGAACCGTTGGCCTCAAACCCGCCTTTCCAAGCGAAAGAAAAACCTAAATCGCACTACCCTCATATGTATCAACTACGCGTCAAAACCCTCAGCCTCCTGGGCTCGCTCTGTGTAATTGGAACGAGCCACGCAGCCAACCTCACCACCACGAGCGTCCAGGCCGCCGGAGCCAATTGGACCGCGGCCATCTGGAAGACCAACGGCGCTGGGACAGCGGTGGGGCTGGTGCCCGGGAATACTTACGAAATGGTCTCCAATGGCGTTGCGATAGGCAATGGATTGGCTAACACGCGTGTTCGCTGCCCCCAACTCCTCGGCGTACAGAGCTTCCTGGCGGATTCGCTCACGGTGGATACTAATGCCGAACTGCGCCTGAAAAACAACGGCGCTGGAGGGGGCGGCAATACGTTGGCGCTGAATTCGGTTGATTTTCCCGGAGTGGGCGGCAATCCAGGTCTCATCCTAAACGGGGGAGTGATCAACGGCGGAGATGACGGCATATATCCGATGACTGGCAGAATACTGGTTCAGAACCAATCTTACATTTCTCACGGAGCGAATGGCGGCGGCGGAGGGATTTCAGCCAATCGCGCGTTGAACATCTCGGCAGTGCTATCGGGCACAGGAACCCTCGTCCTCATGAATGCCGGCCTTACTTTGCCACAAGTGATCAGCGGCACTTCGAACACCTTTTCGGGACAATGGATTGTTCAGTGCGGCTGGTTGCAAGGAACAGGACTTAACGCGCTCGGGACCAACAACATTACGGTCGATCCCGGGTACGCGGGCTTTTTGGCAGTGATGCCCGCTGCAACTTCCCCCGCAGGTCCCGCGACGTTTGAACCTGGTTATGATATCAATAGCGCAGGCGTCCTCACGCTGACCAATGCCGGGACGATGCGCCTGCATCAAAGCTGCGTTTTCAGCAGCGTTGTTATCGAAGGAAACGTTCTTGCCGCCGGCACCCATCCGTACTGCGAGTTAGCGACCTCTTACCCGGCATCGTTTGCCACGGGTGGTTCTGGCAGCATCACCGTGCGGCCTTACAGCCTGGCGCCGCTGGTCGTTCCGCCACCACCCTCGTTTTCTGTTTATGCCGGCAGCACTGTTCATTTTACGATTTCGGCGGCCGGTGCCGCGCCGTTCGCGTATCAATGGCGCAAGAATACCGTCAATCTCAGCGACGCTGGCAATGTCAGTGGCTCAACCAACGCCACCTTGGTTATCGCCAATGTTTCGGCTGGCGATGCGGCTAGTTACGACGTAATCGTCACCAACACTTCGGGCACCGCGACCAGTCCCGCGAGCACGCTCACCATTGTCACGCCTTCCGAGACTTATGAAACTGCAATCGCCAGCGCGAACCCTTACGCCTTTTATCAATTGAACGAGACTGGCGATCCGGCAGCTTGTAGCCGCGTCACTGCCTTGGATAACGCCGGTGGTTACAATGGAACCTACGGTAATGGTGTACAAAATGGCAACATTGCTTATGGCATCACCGGCCCAACCTCCGCTGACGGTTTGCCTGGCTTTTCTGCCGCCAACAAAGCTGCCAGTTTTGTCACCTTGAATGGCGGATCGAAAATCACTTTGCCTGCTTTAAGCCTCAACACGAACACTGTCACGATAGCCGCCTGGATCAAACCCTCCGGACCGCAAAACGCTTCCGAGGCTATCGTCTTTTGCCGCGGCGGAGACACTGTCGCTGGCCTTAACTACACCGCCGGCACGGATATCCTTGGCAACAATACACTGGGCTATACATGGAATAACGAAGGCGAAACTTACAACTGGAATTCAGGCATCGCCGCGCCATTCGGCCTTTGGTCGTTCGTTGCTCTAGTAGTTACACCGACGAATGCGACCATACACCTGATGAACACCAATGGCCTCGTCTCGGCCACTCACGCCTATCCGCATGTCAATCAGAGTTTCAACGCAGCAACGCTGATTGGCGACGATAGCGCCGATGGCGGCGGCGGCTCACGCGCCTTCTCGGGCGTAATTGACGATGTAATGATTTTCAATCGTGCCCTTTCCAAGACAGAACTGGGCAGCTTGTTTTCAACCGCTTCCGGCGTGAGCGCGTATGCACCCATCATCGTTAACCCGCCA
>DATAPK010000424.1:0-7757 GCA_036265245.1 Tepidisphaeraceae bacterium
GGCGCCGCGAATTAAAGGGGAGATTGTATTTTTGCGAGATGGGTTTGGGGCGGGGGATGTGGTGAAGGCGTCGATGCGCGCGGAGCGGGCAGAGGGTGGAATTCCGGCGGGGGCGAGTGTGCAGGCGAGCGCGATTGTGGATGGCGTGGATGTGTTTAACGGGGAGACGCATGTCGAGGCGAATGGGAATGTGAGCGTTGAGTTCAAGTTGCCGACGCAGATCGAGCGGGGGGATGGGATGCTGGCGCTGGTGGTGAAGGATGGGGGCGTGGTGGAGACGATCAGCAAGACGATTCCGATCCTGGTGAAAACGGTGGATGTGGCGATGTATCCGGAGGGAGGGGATTTGGTGGCGGGGTTGCCGGGGCGGGTTTATATCGAGGCGAGAACGCCGAACCAGAAACCGGCGGATATTGTGGGGGAAATCGTGGATTCACGGGGGCATGTGTTGAAATCGGTTTCGGTGAAGACGGAGCATGAGGGGCGCGGGCGGTTTGATTTTACGCCGCGGGCGGATGAAACGTATTCGCTGCGGATTTTGGAGCCGGCGGGGATTGCGAAGGTTTACGCGCTGCCGGCGGCGAAGGATGAGGGGGTTTCGCTGATGTCGGATGCGCTGGTGAGCGAGGCGGGTGATACGGTGAAGCTGACGGTGGGAGCGACGAAGGCGGGGGCGTATACGGTGGTGCTGAGCAAGCATACGACGGAGGTGGCGTCGAGAGTGATCAGAGTAGATGCAACGAAAGCGAGGGAGATTGAGTTGACGCCGCCGGGGTGGGCGGATGGGGTGCTGACGGCGACGGTGAAGGATGCGGTTGGGAGGCCGGTGGCGGAGCGGTTGGTGTTTCGGCGGCCGGCGAGGGGGCTGCATGTGAGCGTGGTGGCGGATAAGAGTTCGTATACGCCGGCGGGGGAGGCGAATGTGACGGTGACGACGACGGACGATGAAGGGAAGCCGGTTTCGGCGATGGTGGGGATCACGGCGACGGATGAGAGCGTGTTGCAGATGATTGAGAAGCGCGAGCGCGCGCCGGGATTGGCGGAGATGGTGCTGCTGGAAGATGAGGTGAAGGAATTGGCGGATGCGGATGTTTATTTGAATGCGAACGATCCGAAGGGGCCGATGGCGGTGGATTTGCTGCTGGGGACGCAGGGGTGGCGGCGGTTTGCGACGGTGGATGAGGCGAAGTTTCTGGCGGCGTTTGGAGATCAGGGGCGAAGGGCGCTGGCGGACTTGCAGCCGGTGGTGATGACACGGGGCGGTGGATTTGGGGGCGGCGGCGGGGCGGGTGGGATGGAGTGGGATGAGGCGAAGGATGTCACTGCGGCGCCACGGGGCGGGGTCGAGGGCTTCTCGATACTCGGGGTACAGACGGCGGCAGCGAAGAGGAAGGTAGAGGATGACAAAAGGGTGGCTGTGAATGGGTCGATGAACAGGCTGATTAACGATGATCTGAAACAGAAGTTGGCGGCGGATGTGGCGCCTCTGGCGGCTCACGACCAAAGGATGATGGCAAAACAGATGGCGATGGAGATGCCGATGACGCCGCCGGTTCGGATTTATGCGCATGAACTTAGGGCGGATCATCATGCGGGAGAGCGCGAGGATTTTACGGAGACGCTTTACTGGTGCGCGGGGGTGAAGACCGATGCGAAGGATGGGACGGCGAAGGTTTCGTTCAAGTTGAATGACGCGGTGACGAGTTTTAAGGTGTCGGCGGATGCGTTTGATGAGGGTGGGGCGATGGGGGAGGCGGCGACGACGGTTAGCTCGGTGCAGCCGTTTTATGTTGAGCCTAAGGTTCCGCTGGAAGTGAGCTGCGGGGATGTGATCAAGCTTCCGATTGCGGCGGTGAATGGGACGAGCGATGCGCTGGCGAATGTGAAGCTGACAATCACCGGCAATCAGGGGCTGGATATTTCGCAGATCGATCCGTTTGGGTTGGGGGCGAATGAACATGGGCGGCGGGTGAGTGAGATTAAAGTGGGCGCGATGCCGATGAATGCGGATTTGCGGATTCGGGCGTCGGCGGGTGGGTATGCGGATGATGTGACGCGAGAGATGGTGGTGAAATCGCTAGGGTTTCCGATGGAAGTGGCGCATGGGGGGACGATTGACGCCAATAGCGGGGTTTCGCATGTGATTGAGATTCCGGATTCGGTGGTGCCGGGGAGCATTGCGACGAACATCGCGCTTTATCCGACACCGCTGGCGAATATGACGGAGGCGTTGAAGCGGTTGATGCAGGAGCCGAACGGGTGTTTTGAGCAGACGAGCTCGACGACTTATCCGCTGGTGATGGCGGATCAATATTTCATGACGCATAGCGGAGTTGATCCGGAGTTGATTGCCAAGAGCAATGCGTTGCTGGCGAAGGGATATGACAAGTTGAAGGGGTTTGAGTGCAAGAACAAGGGGTATGAATGGTTTGGCCAGGACCCGGGGCATGAATGTTTGAGCGCGTTTGGGTTGCTGGAGTTTACGGATATGTCGCAGGTGCGCGAGGTGGATCAGACGATGCTGAAGGACACGCGCGGGTGGCTGCTGGCGAGGCGGGATGGGAAGGGTGGATATTCGCACGAGCGTCGGTCGCTGCATACTTGGATCGCGGACCCGGGGTGCGCGAATGGGTATTGCACGTGGGCGCTGCTGGAGTGCGGCGAGAAGAATCTGGATGTGGAAGTGAAGTGGATGAAGGATCGGGCGCAAACGGATGACAATAGTTATGTGACGGCGCTGGCGGCGAATGTGCTTTATCTGGCGGGGGATAAGGAGGCGGCGAGGATGTTGATGGATCGGCTGGCGCAGAAGCAGGATAAGGATGGGCACGTGCTGGGGGCGAAGATGACGGTGGTGGGGAGCGGGGGGGAGAGTTTGGAGATTGAGACGACGGCGCTGGCGACGCTGGCGTGGCTGCGCGAGCCTAGCTTTGCGGGGAATGTGGAAAAGGGGATTCGGTTTTTGGCGGACTCATGCGAGGCGGGGCGGTATGGATCGACGCAATCGACGGTTTTGGCGCTGCGGGCGATTGTGGCGTATGACAAGGCGCGGGCGCATCCGGCGGCGGCGGGGAAGATTCAACTGGTGTTGGATGGCAAGGCGGTGGGGGAGGCGATTGCGTTTAATTCTGAGACGCGTGGGGCGATTCAACTGCCGGGAATTGCAGGCCAGCTTTCGCCGGGGAAACATGAGATTGAGTTGAAGATGTCGGATGGGGCATCGCTGCCTTATGCGATGGCGGTGACGTACAACCGTTTGACGCCGGCCTCTTCGGAGCAGTGCAAGCTGCGGATGGAGACGGCGCTGAGGGATACGCAGATTGTGGAAGGATCGCCGAGCGAGGTGGAGGTGAAGGTGACGAATGTGACGGATGAGATTTTGCCGTCGCCGATTGCGATTGTGGGATTGCCTGGGGGATTGGAGGTTCGGCACGACCAACTGAAGGAGTTGGTGAAGGCGGATCGGATTGCGGCGTATGAGGTGCGCGGGCGAGAGGTGGTGCTTTATTGGCGGGATATTGGGCCGAAGGAGAAGATTGAGATTCCGCTGAGTGTGATCGCGGCGGTGCCGGGGATGTATACGGGGCCGGCGAGTCGGGCGTATTTGTATTACACGGATGAGTTTAAGCAGTGGTCGCCGGGGATGAGGGTGGGGATTGAGGCGAAGTAGAGGGGTGGGGATAGGTATTTTGGATTTTGGATTGCGGATTTTGGATTGGAGGCGATAGCAAATAATTCATTTCACACTTGCGTGGTTAGGGCGGGGGATTCGACGAATTTGCCTTTGTCGAGATGGAGGAGGCGGGAGGCGGCGGCGGCGCTGTGGGGGTCGTGGGTGACCATGATGATGGTTTTGTTGAAATCCTTGTTGAGCTTTTGCAGGAGTTCGAGGACGTCTTTGGCGCTGGCGGCGTCGAGGTTGCCGGTGGGTTCGTCGGCGAGAATGATGTCGGGATCAGTGACGAAGGCGCGGGCGATGGCGACGCGCTGTTCCTGGCCGCCGGAGAGTTGGCGGGGGAAGTGATCGAGGCGGTCGTCGAGGCCGACGAGTTTCAGCGCGGTGGTGGCGTTTTCGCGGCGCTTGGCGCCGGAGAGGCTGGTGAGCTTCAAGGGGAGCTCGACGTTTTCCAATGCGGTGAGCACGGGGATCAGATTGAAGGACTGGAAAACGAATCCGAGGTGATTGGTTCGCCAGCGCGCGAGGCTGTGCTCGGACATGGCGGCGGGTTCTTCGCCGAGGACGTGGAGTTTGCCTTCGGTGGGTTTGTCCATGCCGGCGATCAGGTGGAGCAGGGTGCTTTTGCCGGAACCGGAGGGGCCCATGAGGGCGATAAATTCGGCCTGTTTTACGGCAAGATCGACCTGCTGAAGGGCGGTGACTTCGACCTGTCCGCGTCGGAAGGTCTTGGTTAGGTTGGCGGCTTCTACAATTGCATCTGGCACGGGAATCCTCGTTGGAGTTTTTCATTCGACGGCGACTTTGTCGCCATCTTTCAGTTGATCGGGCGGGTTGAGAATGAGATCTTCCCCGCCGATGAGTCCTTTTTGGATTTCGGTTTCACCGCCGGCGGTGGTGAGGCCGGGCGTGATGGGTTTTTTGAGGGCTTTTCCATCCTCGACGACAAAGACGGATTGGTCGCGAATGGCGTTGGAGGGGACGCGGATTTTTCCGGCGACGGCGGGCTGGGAGGTTGAGGTGTTGTGTGAGAAGAAGGTGACGGTTGCGTTCATGTCGGGCTTGATCAGATCGTCGGGCTTGAGGACGGTGACGCGCACCAGCACGGTGGCTTTTTGGCGATTGGCTTCGGGAGAAATGAGTTCGACGACGCCGCTGTATTTGTGATCGGGATAGGCATCGGTGGTGATCCAGCAGGGTTGGCCGGCGGATGCTTTGGCGATGTCGTTCTGGCTGATGTCGAGCTCGACGCGAAGGTCGTTGAGGTCGGCGATGGAGAGGACATAACCTTTGGCGCCCTTGTCGCCGACGAAACCGGTGGTGACGAATTCGCCGACTTCGACGTTTCGGTCGAGGACGGTTGCGGCGAAGGGGGCGCGGATGACGGTGTCGTTGAGATCGACGGTGGCGAGGGCGAGGCTGCCTTCGAGCTGGCGGACGGTGGCGCGTTGGGCGTCGATCTGTTCTTTTCGTGGGCCGGCCTTGGCGAGATCGAGGGTTTGTTTTTGAGATTCGGCGAGGGCTTTGCGCGATTTGACGAGGGCTTCGGCGTCGTCGATTTGCTGTTGGGATACGGAATGGGTGCCTTCCATTGCGTGCATGCGGTCGAGATTGAGCTGGGCGTTGGCGAGTTCGGAGTCGGCCTGATCGAGCATGGCCTGGGCCTGGGCGATTTCTTGCGGGCGCGATCCGGCGAGCAATTCGGCGAGTTTTGCTTTTGCGTTATCGAGCAATCCTTCCTGCTCGGCGACGCGAGCTTTGTATTCTTCGTTTTCCAGACGGACGAGTTCCTGATCTTTCTGGATTTTGTCACCCATCTCGACGCCGACCCAGGCGACCTTGCCGACGACTTTGCTGGCGAGCTCGATTTTGTGGGCGGCGGTGACGTAGCCGGTGGCGTTGAGGGAGACGAGATCGGATGCTTCTTTGGTTACTTCGGGGACATGGACGCGGAGGGTTTTGACGACGAATGAGGGTGTGTGGCCGTGCCACTGAATGGCCGCGAGGAGAACGAGCAATAGCAAAACGACGGCGAGCGCGATTGGCCAGACGGGCTTGCGTTCGCGGGTGGCGCGATGGGTTTTATCGATGCGAAGTTTGTGAAGTTCGTGTTCCACGGGTGATTGTTAGTCGCGCATGGCGGCGATGATTCCCTTTTTGCTTGCGGACCATGCGGGCAAAAAGCCGCCGAGTGCGCCGATGACGGCGGCGAAGAGCAGTCCGGAGGCGATGGCGGCGGGGCCGACTTTGAAGCGGAACGCGACTTCGCTGAAGGTGGAAAAGTTTCCGACGCCGGTGGTGAGGCCGTTGATGGGGAGCGTGATGAGGACGCCGACCGCGCCGCCGAGGAGGGCGAGGAAGATGGATTCGAGCATGAAGGATCGGAGGATGGACCAGCGGCCGAAGCCGATGGCGCGGAGGGTGCCGATTTCGCGGGATCTTCGGGCGACGGCGGCGTACATGGTATTGGTGGCGGCGAAGGCGCTTCCGACGGCCATGATGACGGCGACGGCGAAGCCTAATATTTCGAGAGGGGCGCCGGAGCTTGTGAGGGCGGCGTAGTAAGCTTTCTCGCCGGTGACGGCGCTGCCGAGGCGTTGGTCGTCGGCGATGGCTTTTGAGAAGTCTGGGATTTGGGAGGCGGAGTTTAGACGGACCAGGAGCGAGCTGCTGCCGCCTTCGCGTTCAAAGTCGCCGCGAACTTGATCGAGATCGGCCCAGATTTCGCTGTTGGCGGCGGAGTCACCGGCTTTGAATACGCCGACCACATCCCAGAGGCCTTTGCCGAATCGTATTTGCTTGCCGATTTGTGCGCCGGGATATCTGCGGGCGACGGAATCGCCGACGATGACTTGGCGCAGGCCGGGCTGAAACATTTGGCCTTGCTGGATTGCGATGGTTCGCATTGAAAGGCCGATGGGCAAGAGGCCGCGAACGGTGACGTTCATGCCTTGGGGTGAATCGACGCTGGGGAGGTTGATGACGGTGAGTCCTTCGGGAGAGACCATGGGTTCGCCGGCGGAGTTGGCGGCGATGCCGGGTAAGCGGCGGATGATTTGATAGGTATCGGTGGAGACGGTGGAGCTGAGTTCGGCGTCGACGCCTTTGCGCATGACGAGGACTTGGCGATCATCGCCGCTGCCGGCGAAGACGCTTTTGAGGCCGGCGACGAGGGAGAGGGCGGTGACGAGGACGGCGACGGTGAGTCCGATGCCGACGGCGGTCATGAGGGTGGTGGCTTTGCGTTCGACGAGGTTGCGGATGTTGTAGGTGATTGGTACGCCCATAAAGTCAGCCTGTGAATCGGAGGGACTCGACTACATTTTTACGAGAAGCGATTAAGGCGGGGATGAGGGAAGCGAGGAATCCGACGAGGATGGCCATGACGAGGACGCCTGCGGCGGCTTGCCATTTGAGGCCTTGGAATCCGAACGCGCCGCCGCCCGCGGCAAGGCCTTTGGCGAGGAGCCAGCCGAGGGCAAGGCCGGCGAGGCCGCCCATCATGCTGATGACGATCGATTCGCCGACGATCATTTGGAGGATTTCAAGGGGGGTGAAGCCGAGGGTTCGGAGGATTGCGGTTTCGCGCGTGCGCTCTCGGACGGCCATGGCGACGGTGTTGGCGGAGACCAGCAGGATGGTGAATGTTACTGCGGCGCAGACGGCGGCGAGGAAGAGTTTGATGTTTCCGAGGAAGGCGAGAAAGGATCGGCCGAATTCTTTTTCGGATTCGGTTCTGGTGGGATAGGGAGAGTTGTCGAACATGGTGTCGATTGCGCGGGAGATGGCGGGCACCTGATCGGGGGTTTGGGCGAGGATCAAATAGGTGCCGACGGAATCGCGCTGCTCGGATGTTTTGGGGAGCAACTCGGAAAGATATTCGCGATGAAAGACGAGGGCTTCGGTCTGGGGCGGATGCTGGTAGATGCCGGCGACGGTGAGCTCGAGCGTGACGGGATAAATATCGCCGACGATGGTGACGCGATCGCCGACATGGATGTTGAAATCGGTAGCGATTTTTTGGCCGATTGCGCAGGCGGTGCGTTCGCGCTTAAATGCGGCTAGTTGATCGGGCGGGATT
>DATAPK010000425.1:0-9058 GCA_036265245.1 Tepidisphaeraceae bacterium
TGATGGCCCGAATCAGGCCCTTGCCGATCAAGCTGCGTGGGATCGTGCGCGATCGAGAAAAACGATTTGAGCAGCTTGCCATAAGTCGTCACCTTCGGGTCGTAGGTGATTTGGATGGCCTCAGCGTGGCCGGTTGAGCCGCTCAAAGCGTTTTACGAAGCGGAGAAATATCACCAGAATTACGTCAAGAATAACCCATTTAATCCGTACATTTTGCAGGAAGCGATGCCGAAGATTAAGAAGGCGAAGGAAGCGGCAAGCCAGCCTGCGGCAAATTCCCAATGACCAAACCAGAATGACCAATGAATGACCAAGCCACAATGACCAAAAACGTTCGGCTTATTGGTCATTGGGGTTCGTCATTGATTGGTCATTCGGGTTTGGTCATTTGGGTTTCTCTCTTTGGTCATTTGGATTTCTTTCCGTGGTATACTCCCTGGCCACATGACCCCTGAACCCACCGCGCTTGCCGAGCATATTCGCCTTCATGAGGACGCACGCCGCAGTAAAGGGCTGAACTGGAAGCGCTGGGGGCCTTATCTTTCAGAGCGGCAATGGGGAACGGTTCGCGAAGATTATTCACCGGACGGGGATTGCTGGAATTATTTCACGCACGATCAGGCGCGGTCGCGCGCGTATCGCTGGGGGGAAGATGGAATCCTGGGCATCACCGACCGCGAGTGCAGGCTGTGCTTTTCGATTGCGATGTGGAATGGGCTTGACCCGATTCTTAAAGAACGCCTTTTTGGTCTCACCGGGCCACAGGGAAATCATGGCGAAGACGTGAAGGAATGTTATTACTTTCTGGAATCGACCCCGACGCATTCCTACATGAAGGGATTGTTCAAATATTCACAGCATGAATATCCGTACAATCGGCTGATTGAAGAGAACAACCGCCGCACGAAGCTCGATCCTGAATTTGAGCTGCTCGACACGGGCATTTTTGACGACAACCGATATTTTGATTGCCAGGTTGAATACGCGAAGAACACGCCGAACGATATTCTCATCAAGCTGAGCATTACTAACCGCGGCCCGGACGCGGCGACGCTGCATCTGCTGCCGACTCTGTGGTTTCGCAACTCGTGGACATGGGGCTGCACTCACGAAGGGTGCGACATCAAACCGTGGATGCGCAAAATCGCCCCGGGCAAAGTCGAGATGGAGCATGTCACGCTGGGCAAATGGTTTTGGGAAATCGAGCCGTTTCAAAAACATGATCCTGAGCTGGTTTTTTGCGAAAACGAAACGAACCAGCAGCGTTGCTTTGGCTCGCAGAACAGCGGGAGATTTTTCAAGGATGGGATCAACGATTATGTGGTGCAGGGCCGCAAGGAAGCGGTGAATCCGAAGAACAACGGCACGAAGGCGTCGGCCGTTTACATTTTGAATATCCCCGCCGGCCAAACCGTTTCGGTTCGTCTGCGTCTTTATGCTGAGAATGAATCGCCAAAATCGTCTTTCGGAGCGTCCTTCGACCAACTCTTCGGGCAGCGCGCCAAAGAGTGCGACGATTTTTACAACGCCCACATTCCGGCGAATCTTTCGCCTGAAGAGCACTTGGTCTCGCGACAGGCTTATGCGGGGATTCTGTGGTCGAAGCAGTTTTATCATTATGTGGTTTGGGACTGGCTGAAGGGTGATCCGAACATGCCCAAGCCGCCGCGCTCGCGCAAGCAGGGGCGGAATCACGACTGGGGGCATCTGTTCAATCGCGACGTGATCTCGATGCCGGATTCGTGGGAATATCCGTGGTATGCGGCGTGGGATCTTTCATTCCACATGATCACTTTCGCTCGCATCGATCCGTATTTCGCGAAGGAACAGTTGCTGCTGCTGCTGCGAGAATGGTACATGCACCCAAACGGCCAGCTTCCGGCGTATGAATTTGCCTTCAACGATGTGAACCCGCCGGTGCATGCGTGGGCGTGCTGGCGCGTTTACAAAATGACCGGGCGACCGGGCAAACGCGATCTGGATTTTCTCAAGCGGGCTTTCCAGAAACTGCTCATCAATTTCACCTGGTGGGTGAATCGCAAAGACGCGGAGGGCAAGCACATTTTTGGCGGCGGATTTCTGGGGCTGGATAACATCGGGATCTTTGATCGATCCAAGCCGCTGCCCGGCGGCGGCACGCTGGAGCAGGCGGACGGCACGGCGTGGATGGCGTTTTACTGCGGCACGATGCTCTCGATGGCCCTTGAACTATCTCGCGAAGACAACAGTTATGAAGACATCGCCAGCAAATTTTTTGAGCACTTTGCGGCCATCGTCAACGCGATCAACACGCTCGGCGGCAACGGTCTGTGGAACGAAGACGACGGCTTTTACTACGACCAGCTTCATGTTGACGGCGCGACAACGCCCCTGCGTCTCCGCTCACTGGTCGGCGTCGTTCCTCTCTTCGCCTGCGAAATTCTTGAGCAAGACCTCATCGATAAACTTCCCGGCTTCAAAAAGCGAATGCAATGGTTTCTCAAGCATCAGGGGTATCTTGCCAAGCATCTGACCGCCAAAAAGAGGCCGACTTCTAACGGAGATGATAGCTGGGAACTGCTTTTGGCCATCCCTCCCAAGGATCGGCTGGAGCGTGTTTTGAAATATGTGCTTGATGAAAACGAATTTCTTTCGCCCCACGGAATCCGCTCGCTTTCGTATAAGTACAAAGATTCGCCTTATGTGTTCACGACCAACGGCCAGCAATTTCGCGCCGATTATGAGCCCGGCGAATCGACCACGAATCTGTTTGGAGGCAATTCCAACTGGCGAGGGCCGATCTGGTTTCCGCTTAACTTTCTGCTTGTCGAAGCGTTGCAGAGATATCACCATTTTTATGGCGATGATTTTCAAATTGAATTTCCAACGGGCTCTGGAAAGCAGATGAATCTTTCGCAGGTGGCTCATGAACTTAACCGGCGGCTGGCCAATCTCTTTTTGCCCGGCAGCGACCATCGCCGCCCATGTCACGCCGACGACAAACGCTACGCGGACGATCCTGCGTGGCGCGATCTCGTTCTCTTTTACGAATATTTCCATGGTGATAATGGACGGGGCTGCGGCGCGAGTCACCAGACGGGGTGGACGGCGTTGGTGACCAAATGTTTGGAAGACATCGCCACGAACCACTCTCGCAAGCTCGCTAACGCGCTCATGCCCGCCAAGCAAGACGTTATGCCGAAGGTTTCGACCGCAACCATGCAGAAACAGGCTGCCCAAGTGGGCGCTGGGCAGCCCACGTAAGGAAAATAACTGACCTTTCAGGCTATAGTTTGTCTAACTTTGGGACGATTCAGGACGATCGCTGGAAACATGAATCGTGGAATACGAAAGCGGGAAGCGGCGAGCATGCTCGCCGGCTACACGTGGAATAAGATGCCACTTGGGTTTCAACATCCTCTAACAACGGAACGAAAATCGTACGAAGCGGGAATTTTATCTTCGTGCGCCCTTCGTCCCTTCGTGTCTTCGCGGCTCTGTATATCTGTGTTTATCTGTGTTCATTTGTGGTTCATATTTCTCTGTCCCTTCGCTCGCGCTGACATCATCGTGCTGAAGGACGGCTCGCGAGTCGAAGGGAGCCTTGAGCGCATCAATGATGGTTACACGGTTACGAGCGCCGACGGGAAATCCACGCATGTCAGCTCCAGCGACATTCTTAGCATTCAGCTCGGTAAATCTGTTTCGGCGGGGTCTGCACAGGATCGGTTCGATTCTCTGAAACGTTCGGTGGCGGCGATCGAGGACATTAACCAGATCATTACGCGGTACACGACCTTCATCCAGCAGAACAAAGGCACGCCGGCGGCTGAGCAAGCCCAGGCTGAACTGGCTATCTGGCAGGATCGGCTCAATAAAAATCTCATCAAAGTCGGCGCGAAGTGGGTCACTGCTGAAGAACGCGACCAGATCGTTTCGCAATCCAACGATGCGGTTGGGCAAGCATTGCAATTGATGAAATCCAACCGCCTGGCCGAAGCGGACCCGCTGACTAAGCAGGCGCTGGATATCGATCCGCAAAATCCGGTGGCGAACTATTTGCAAGGCGTGCTGCTTTATCGCGATGAAAAGCTGGTGCCGGCGCGCAAAGCGTTTGAGTTGGTTCACGCCGCCCTTCCGAGCGACGCGGCGACGCTTAACAATCTGGCCGTCATTGCCACGCGGCAAAACCAAACCATCACCGCGCTGAATTATTACAGCGATGCCATGCTTGCGCTGCCGGCTAACAAGGAAATCTGCAACAACGTGGCTGAAGCGCTGGCTGTGCTCAAGGACGATTTCAAAAAGAATCCCATTGCCCAGCGCGCAAGCCGCACTTTCGTGGAGCAGGAGGCGCAGCTTGAAACGACCATGTCTCAATATGGCTGGTTTCGGTGGGGTTCAATGTGGATCAACCAGACTCAACTGAACGACCTGAAAAAGGCCGAGAAAGAAGTGCAGGACAAGATCGACGCGCTGGAGACCAAATTTAACGATCAAAGGCAAAAGATCGATTCGGACAACACGCGGATTCTCAACGACGAGCAATACATGGCGGACGTCGAGCAGCAAAATACTTTCGTGGATCAAACCACTGGAAATATTTATCGCGGCGCATTACCCCCGGCCTACTACGATACGCAGCGTGAAATCACGAGCCTTCAAAACGAAATCGTATCGATCAACAACAGCCTGCCGCAGATGCAGCAAGAAGCCAAGCAACTTGCCGGGCGAAAACCCAAACCCAAATACACGGGCGTTCAAAATCTGATCGGCGCCGAAGGCGCGCCAAAAATTGCCGGCAACCTTTCAAGCCCTACTTCAGCGCCCGCTCCAACTTCTCAACCAACGCCCCTGCCGCAACTAACTCCTGCCCCCGCAATTCATCCCACAACGAATCGCGTGTTCTAAAAATTTAATCCGGATTCACTGGATTGGCGCAGACTATCCCTCTCCACCATTTACGGCTTCCGCTGCCCGGTAAATTTGCCTTAGACCAACAGAAATGACTGTGCGTCGGGACGAATCTGTTCATCAAAAAACGTACTGCGGCTCATCGATCTCAATCTCAATCGCTTCCTGAATGCAGGCCGAATCGAGAGCCAGACGTGCTTCGTCTCGATTCGTCTCCACCATGAGCTGCAGCGAGTCCCGGAGATTGCGGCGGCATTCATCCAATGACTTGCCGTGCGTAATCGTGCCGGGGACTTCTTCGACCCAACCCACAAACCATCCGCTGGCCGTCGGCTTGATGATGGTGTGGTATCGTTGCTTCACGCCAAGCATCCTGAACTTTTCCGCCAATTCCGTCAAGTATTTCTTTTTCAAATCGCTGTCTCCCTCTTCCGGTGCTCTGAAAGAGGTTCGATCTAGTGATGTGACTTCTTAAAGAAAAGTAACAACATAAGGGCACGAAGATGCGACGATTTCTTGCATTCGCTTCACAAACTTCAGTTACACGGCGCGCAAAACGCCGCCAAATTCGGAGGCGATGGCCTGGACGATTTTTTCTCGCAGGCTGACGACTTCCTCGTTTGCTATCGCAGCATTTGCATCCTGATATGACACTCGGAATGCCAGTGACTTCTTGCCCGCCCCGAGCGCGGGACCGCGAAATACGTCGAAGAGTTCAACATCAACGACCCGTTGCCCGCCGGTGCGAACGATTGCGCGGCGCAGGGTGCCAGCGCCGATGTTCTCTTCAACGACGAAAGCCAAATCCTCGATGACCGCGGGGAATTTATTGACGGTTGTGGATCGGGACCAATCCCACTCGCCGGGAATCAGGGGGGTGATTCTTAGCTCCGCGACCGCGACGCGGTTGGATTTGATCCCCAGCTCGCGCAGGATCGCGGGATTGATTTCTCCGAAAACGCCAAGCTCTTTTTCTCCGATCATCACCCGCGCGCAGCGAGGGGTGAAGGTTCCAGGCTGCCGATGCGATTCAAAACGGATGCGATCTTCTTTCACACCGGCTCTGGCCAGCAGCGATTCAATCACACCTTTGAGATCAAAAAAATCCATCTCTTCCGTGCCGGAGGGATCGCTGTTGAAATTCACTGTCCGCCTGGCGCCGCACATGAGCAGGCTCACGCGACGGTCTTCCTTTGGGCGAATTCCATCCTCGCTTTGCTCGGGCAGATAAATCCGGCCGACCTCGAACGTCGCCAGCCGTTCGGCAAATCTCGCGTTATACGCCAAGCCCTCGATCGCGCTGACGATCATCGATCGCCGCATCACCGTACGATCGACCGACATCGCATTGGCGAGCGTCACGTACTTTGTCGATTCACTTGCGAGGCCCAGCTTTTCGTGCATCTGCGGCGTTGTCAGCGAATAATTGATCGTCTCCTGAAAGCCACACCCCACCAGAATATCGCGAAGCTTCTCTTCGGTTTCATTGATGAGATTCCGGTGCGGCCTGCCCAGGGGCTCGGAAAGTTGCGTCATTCCGATGCTGTCAAACCCGCGCAATCGCGCGATCTCTTCGGTCAAATCGGCCGGGATGCGAACATCCAGGCGATACCAGGGAACCGCGCATTTGAGCACATCTTCCTTTGGATCGGCAAAGAGCGCCATCGCGCCGGCGCCCGCATCCGACGGAACCGAGGCGCGATTCTCAATCACAAATTCGAGGCGAGACAAAGTTTTTGCAATCTCATCCAGCGACAATTCAACGCCGAGCGTGCGCTTGACCTGGCTGGCGGTGAGATAGACCGTCACCGCCTCCTGCGGAACCGGATATTGATCCACTATTCCTGCGGCGATGTTTCCGCCGCCGAGTTCGGCGATCAATTTCGCGGCTCTGCGCGCTGCTATCTCGGGCAGCCGCGAAGGAATCCCGCGCGTGAATCTGAAGCTTGACTCGGTGGACATCTTCAACTTCTGGGCTGTTCGCCGCACTGACGTTTTATCAAATGTGGCGGCTTCGATCAGGATATCGCGTGTCTGCGAAGAGACTTCGCTATCCGCCCCGCCCATGACGCCCGCCACGGCGATCGGGCCGCGCGAATCGCAGATCATCAGCATGGAGGGGTTGAGATTTCGCTCGGCGGCATCGAGCGTTTTCATTTTCTCGCCGGATTTCGCAGGCCGGACGATCACTTTCGGCTTCTCGCTGCCGGCGCGCGATTTGAGTTTTTGATAATCAAACGCATGCAGGGGCTGGCCCCATTCCAGCATCACATAATTCGTCACATCGACGACATTATTCACCGCCCGCACCCCCGCCCGCTCCAGCCGATCCTTCATCCACGCCGGCGACTCGCGAATTTGCACGCCTTTCACCACCACGCCGATATATCGCTGGCATAAATTGGGATCTTCGATGCTGACATCGACGAGTTGATCGGCCCGCTCTTCGCCGCCGGCGGGAAATTCATCCGGCGGTAATTTGATCGACTTTCCCAAAATCGCCGCGACTTCGCGTGCCACGCCAATCACCGACAAACACCTCGCCGCGTCCGGCGTGATCGCGATATTCAACACCTCGTCGTTGCCCGCTTTTTCAATGCCCTCTACTTCCATGCCGGCTAAACTTAAACGTTCCGCCAGCTCGGACGTCGGAACGTCGATGTCGATGTACTCGCGCAACCATGTGAGTGGAACTAGCATGTCGTTAAATCCGAATGACCAAACCAGAATGACCAATGAAATCCCAATGTCCAAATTCCAATGACCCAAAGAGTGCCCGGGCATCTCCTGGTCATTTAGATTTGGTCATTCATTGGTCATTCTGATTTGGTCATTGGTCATTTCCAAAAAAGTTTTCTCGTCAAAACTGCTTCAAGAATCTCGCATCATTACTAAAGAAGTACCGAATATCATCGATCCGGTATTTCAGCATCGTCAGCCGCTCCGGGCCCATTCCGAACGCAAAGCCGCTGAAGACGCTTGGGTCGTATCCGCCATTTTTCAAAACCGTGGGGTGGACCATGCCGGCGCCGAGCACTTCCAGCCAGCCGCTTTGCTTGCAGACGCTGCATCCTTTGCCGTTGCAAAGCGTGCAGGTGATATCCACTTCGACGCTCGGCTCGGTGAATGGGAAATAGCTCTTTCTAAACCTCAGTTTCCGGCCCACGCCGAAAAACTGATCGACGAAGCTCATCAACGTTCCCTTCAGGTCGGCGAAGGTGATGTTGTGGCCGACAGCGATTCCTTCGATCTGGTGGAACATCGATTCGGATCGGGCCGTCACTTCTTCGAATCGAAAACATTTGCCGGCCGAGATGATGCGGATCGGCTGCGGCGCCAGGGCCCGCATCGCATGAATCTGGCCGGGGCTGGTGTGCGTGCGCAAAATCAGGCCGGGCGTGGTGGTGTAAAACGTATCCCACATATCCCTGGCCGGGTGATCGGGCGGCATGTTCAGCAACTGGAAGTTGTACTCGTCGGTCTCGACTTCGGGGGCTTCGTAAATCTCGAAGCCGAGGTGATTCAGAATCCCGCAAATCTCGCGGATCGTCGCGGTCGATGGATGAATCTTCCCCAGGGGCATCAGCCTGCCGGGCAAGGTCACATCCACGCTCTCCGCGCTCAACTTCGCCGCCAGCTCCTGCGCCTTCATCTCTTCCTGCTTCGCCTCAAATGCAGCCTTGAGCGCCTGGTTCAGCTCGTTGCCGGCTTTGCCTGCCTGTTTTTTCGCTTCAATTTCTTTGATCGCGCCGACGGATTTGAGCAATGCGGGAATCTTTCCTTTCTTTGAAAGGTATTCGGCATGCCAGGCTGCAACGCCAGCGACATCTGAGATGCGCGCAAGCGATTCGCGCGCTTCAATATTCAGCGCTTCGGCCGCTTTCAAAATGTCTGCAACTTCTGACAAATCAACTCCAGTTCTTTCAGCCAGCCTTTATTCTCTTTACTTAGGGAGGGGGTACAATTTTTCCGCACGCATCGCGAGGAAATTTAAGAACCCTCTCCCCTGCCCTCTCCCTGGGTACAGGAAGAGGGAGTTTAGTTTTTTGCGCTTTAGCTATCGGGCGACAGTAACGCTTTCACTCGTTCTTTCCCAATCGACAAAAACAGTGTCGGCAGCCTTGGGCCGGTCTCGCTCTTTACCAGCAGCAGATATAACGCCTTG
>DATAPK010000426.1:0-14571 GCA_036265245.1 Tepidisphaeraceae bacterium
TGCGGAAAGCGATCGGGAACCGCATGACGCAACTCCGAATGGCCAAGGGCGCGGTTCATGTAATAAACATCCCGCCAAAGGCTCAGGTGCGAAATCGTGCAGTTCTGATCCGCCGCCGAGATGCGAACCGACGGCTTGGGCATCTCGCGGGCCTCCTGAAACGCATCGAAAAGCTTCTGAATGTCCGGATGATATTGCTGCGGCGTGGTTTGAATCACCTGCTGATCGTTCACCCGCAGCGTTACCTGATAATCGCAGTTGATCAGATCGATCCTGGTTGGCTGGCTTGTATCGACCTTGAGCGGGACGGAGGCGACGACCGTTTCCGGGCCGTTGTCTATGCGTTGATAGAGTGTTGCCTTGCCAGGCGAAAGTTCGGCGATGAACGTGTGATCGATTTTGCTCAGCATCGCGCGAACCGGGCCTTCGCCGGTTTTGCGCTGGTAGTAAAAACTCAAGCGAACGTCCGAAACATTGTCGTCCGCGCGATAACCGCGCTCGGCGTAAGTGTTCGCAATGCTTTCCGGGCCTTGATCGACGGTGATGTCATACGCCAGCCAATCCGTCAGCGCCTGCTTGGCCGGATTGAGAGATGCGTCGAAAAAGATATCCGCATTGCCGCGCGGATTGTCGAAGCTAAACGCCCGGCCATCCAGCGCCTGCCAACCCTCCTGACCTTTCTGCCGCGTCCAAGGCTGCTTCCAAAGTGGCTCAACGCCGTCAGCCCGGCCGGTTGCTTTGTTCTGCGGAAAATAATCATTGTCATAAACGATCCGCCACAGGGCATCCTGCACCTTGGGCGGCTTGGTCTGTACGACAAAATCATCGAGCGCCGGCTCTTTGTTCGGATCATTGGGCGCGACATACACATCGCCGTCCAGCAGCATGATCGTTTCGCCGGGCTTGCCGATCAGTCGCTTGATGTAATTCTGCTGATAGTCATATTTCCACGGCTTCTCCGGCGCTTTGAAGACGACCACATCCCATCGCTTGGGATCCTGAAGGAGATAAAGATATTTCAGCACCAGAATCCGATCGCCATAATGCACCGGCGGGTTGGTGGCGCTGTTGTCCGGGCTTTCGGGGTCGTGCTGCTGCACGCGATATCCGCAGTTGGGGCAGACGATGTGATAAACCTTGTCGACGCTGTGCCCGCTGGCATCGACCATCGATTCGTTGGCACGCGACGGGATTGAAATATCGTCTTCCTTCGTGCCGAAATTCACGGTGAATTCATAGCCGCAATCGGCGCAGCGATAATGCAGGTGAGCACCCATCAAAGTGGGGGCCATCGATCCGGTTGGGATGACAAAAGCTTCGACGACATACGCCCGGAAAATGAACGCAAGAATGAACGCAACCAGGATCGATTCGATCGTTTCCTTAACGTTTGTTTCAGGCTCCTGTTGTTTGCTGGCAGGCTTGGCCTCGGCGGGGATCGCGCGCGGAGAGGCCTTCATTTGCGATTCCTGCCGCTTGCTGTCCGTTTGATCCATGGGCGACGCATCCTAATTGGTTGTGGCGAACGCGTACAGTGGCACTGGTTTTACTTCCATGCGATTATTATCGTCACATCCATGATTGAAATTCCTCCCGATGTTCAAGGATTGATTTTTGACTGTGACGGCACCATTGCCGATACCATGCCCCTGCATTATGAGGCGTGGGTGGAGGCGATCGAGCATCACGGCCACGAGTTTCCAGAAGCAATATTTTATGAGATGGCCGGCATTCCCACGGCGAGAATTATCGAAATCCTGAACGAGCGCCACGGCTGGCAGATTCCGGTCGAAAAGGCTGCGACATACAAGGAAGAGTTATATGTCGAGCGCCTGCATCGCGTCCTGCCGATCGAGCCAGTGGTGAAGTTGATTCGAGAATACGCCGGCAAGCTGCCGATGGCGGTGGCCACCGGCGGCACGCGGGCGATTTGCTCGAAGACGCTGTCGGCGATGAACGTGCTTCAACATTTCCAGGCGATCGTCACTGCTGACGATGTAACACATGGGAAACCCGCGCCGGATATTTTTCTTGAGGCCGCGCGCCGGCTCGGTGTTCTGCCTGACAAATGCTACGCTTTTGAAGACGCCGAACTGGGTTTTCAATCAGCCAGGGCCGCCGGAATGGTCGTGATCGATGTGAGGCCCCTGTATAAAACATGAACATTTCCAATTTTCTTGTTTCCACTGGCATTGCGGTGTCGATAAAATGGCGATGCTTCCGATTTTGTTAAGGGATTAGCGGTGGAAAAGTTGTACGCCTTCATTCAGTGGTTCGCGGGGGGCGCTGAGCATCCATACATGCGGCTGGCTCAGTGCATGAAGCATGACTACTTCTGGATTACGCTGACCGTCGTTCTCGATCTCTCCGTCGCCGCCGGTTATGTGCTGATCGCGCTCCATTGGTGGCGAAACCAGAAAAATCTTCCCGACATTCCCGCCAAGCGCGCACTCGCCCACATGCGCAATATCTTCGCCTTCTGCGGAATCTGCGGCTACGTCTTCATTCCCGTCAAAATGTTCTGGCCGGGTTGGAGGTTGTACGACTTTTTCATGGGGTTTCTCGTCTACTTCACCTGGCGATATGCGCTGCGAAGCCGCGAATTGAAAGTGGTGTACAGCGAGCTGGGCCGATCCGCTCGCCTTGCTGAAGATTTGCACAAATCGCAGGAGCAGGCCAAGCGTAAAAGCTTTTTCCTCAATGCCATCAGTCACGACCTGCGCACGCCGCTCAATGGGTTGTCGCTTCAGTCCAGCGTCGTCGAGATGAGTTTGGATTCCAACGATGTTGAAGGCGCCAAGGAAGCGCTGGCAGCGATGCGGGCCAGCACAACGGCGGCGGCGCAATTGCTGGATGTGCTGCTGGACTACAGCCGTCTTGAAACAACCGGCGACCAAGTCGCCCCATCCGAGTTTCAGCTGGCCGAGCTTCTGGGCGATATCAAATCCCGTTGCCATCCGCTGGCCGAAGAGAAAAAGTCGTCGCTGCAAATTCCATCAACCAATGGAATGAAGTTATCGACCGATCGCCTGAAGCTGGATCGCATTCTGACAAACCTGGTTGATAACGCGATAAAGTTTACGCCCGGCGGGCAGGTTCGCGTCGAAGTAGAGCAGGCGGGGCGGAATATTGAGATTCATGTGATTGATAACGGAGTTGGAATCGATCCGGCGGTTCATTCCCGCTTGTTCGAGGAATTTTTCCAGGTGCATAACCATGAGCGAGATCGCAGAAAAGGCTTCGGCATGGGATTGGCCATCGCACAGCGGTTGGCGAGGCAGCTTGGCGGGGATATTGCAGTGGATAGCGCCTTGGGTCGCGGCAGCCGATTTTCCATCTGCCTCCCCAACGTCGTCGCCGCAAATTAAGCCACGCAACCAAACCTCCGACGCTGCCGAAAAGCCTCGCGTGTTGGTGGTCGAAGACGATCTTCCCAGTTCCAACGCCCTGAGGCTTCTTCTCCGTCATCGCGGGTATGAAGTCCTTCAATCCACTACCTTGGCCGACGCGATGGGAAAGATCGATGGCTCACTCTTCGCCATCGTTCTGGACCTGATGCTTCCCGACGGCGACGGCGGCAAGTTGCTAGAACAGATTCGCCGCAGGCAGCTTCCCATCAAGGTGCTGGTTACAACCGGGGTGAACGACGGAGATCAAATTACCCGGCTGAAGAACTTCGCCCCCAACCGCTTGCTTAGAAAGCCAATTAACCTTGCAGATTTGCTGAGGGGATTATCGGAGTGAGGAGAACGCATTCGTTTGTGGTTTGATATCCGTTTCATCTCTCGGTTATTGAAAAGCATTTGTAGCCACGCCGATCAAAATCGGCGCGAGTTTCAGGATCGATGTTGATGGATGCGATTCCCGCAACGATGCCGCCGCGTTGCTCGATGAGCGAGATGGCGGCTCGGATTTGGGCGCCGGTCTCGATCCACTCATCAACCAGAAGTACGCGAGTTCCCCTTTTGATTGCATCGGGCCGGATCTCAAGCGATTTCTGGTTGCCTGTGTAATCGACGAAGTTTTCGACATCGGTTTGAACTGGAAGCTTGCCGCCCTTGCGAAGAACGATCATTCCCTTTTGTGTGCGGACAGAGATGCCGGTGCCTAGGATGAATCCAAGGGCATCGATCGCGGCAACCTGGTCGAATTGGATGGCTGAGCACTTTACGATCAGGTCATCGAGCAGAGAAGAAAATGCCTGGGCATCGGCAAAGAGCGGCGTGACATCGCAGCGGTTTCCGGTTGTGTCGCGGTCGATCAGGCGGAGATAGTCGGTCACGGAATTTCCTTTCGGTGTCTGGCTGGATCAGCAGAAGAATAAGACACTATTCGATTTTTGTTTTTTTGAGATTGATCGTTTCCATAAAAAGCAGAAGGCCCGAAACCGGCGATGGGTCGCTGATTTCGAGCCAAGTTGGGGAATGCGGCTGACAGGAGTTGAACCTGCACGTCTTGTGGACACTAGAACCTGAATCTAGCGCGTCTGCCAATTCCGCCACAGCCGCGGCGAAGGCGTCAAGATACGATGACACCTTATCCTGTCAAGCAAACCACGCCCCAAGTATCAACCCGCTCAATTTCCCACCTGAGCCGGCCTGTCCTCAGGCCGTTCCTCAAAATCTCACTGCATCAACCCCGCCGCGATCTCTCGCCGCACGCGAAACACCGTCCCATGCCTCATTCCCTGTGGCAGCGACAACTTCTCCGTCGCATCCTCCCAGGCCTTCAAATCCTTCGATCGCACCACGCCATATCGATGATCCCGATACATATCGAAATAGATCGTGTACCAATCACCCAGTTTGATCGCCGTTGGCCCTTCGCGCCAGGAAGGCGTGATCGGGTCGGTGATGATTTTGAACGGTCCCTCGATGCTGTCGCTGGCCGCGATGCGCAAATATTTGTGCGGCTCGGGATGCAGCGTTTCATCCTTAAAGATCAGATAACATTTCCCGCCGTCCTGCAGCATCGTCGCATCGATCACCTCAAATCCGGGATCGAAAAAAATCTCCGCCTTGGAGAAGCTCACAAAATCGTTGGTCTTGGTGCAGTAGATTCGGTGATTGAGGTGATTGTCGCCGGCGTCGTCGGTCGCGGGAAATCGGCCGGGGATGGTGGTCGCCCAGAAAATAATGTACTGCTGCTTGGCCGCGTCATAAACGATCTCCGGCGCCCAGCAATTGCCCGCGCTTGGCTCATCCCTCATCACCGGGATGGCTTTCTGGTCTTGCCAGTGAATCAAATCCTTCGAATGCGCATATCCAATATCCTGCCCCTTCCAGCCGGTCGTCCAGACCATGCGAAATTCCCCGTCCGGGCCAGGCAGAATGCACGGATCGCGCATCAGCTTTTGCGAACCCACTTCGGGTTTGAGAAAGGATTGATCGTCCTTCAGCGCCGCCCACGAGAATCCGTCGGTGCTCCACGCCAGATGCAATCCATCATCCCCATTGCCGCGAAACGAGCTGAAGAGCAGCACCGATTCCGGCAGATTCGCCGGCGCGGTGGTGGGGGCTGCCAGGGTTGATCCGCAGGCCAATAATAAGAAAAGGATTGAAAGTGTGCTCCGCATGGAACGAAGTATATCGAGAGTTGGCACGATCATCCCCATCAAACCCGCCACTATGCCGGCTGGCTCAATACGTTGTTGACATAATTTGGATCTCCCGTCTTCGGGCGAGCGGTGGCGGGAACCAAAATCCATTTGCCTGTAATAGCGGTTTGATTTGCGGTTACGGATACGACCAGATCGTCGCTCGAATTAAAAGAAGCTTCCGCGTTGATCTGCAATTCATATTCCAGCAGGGGCTGTCCAAAGGCGTCTTCACCACTGGCGCCATTGAACGCGCGAATCGACTGTTTGACCTGCTCGTCGACAGTAGGCTGCGGAATATTCAGCGTCACCGGTTTTAATTTTTTCACAGTACGTGCTGCATTCAGCGTGGCCACCGATTCTGTTAACAGATTAAGCTCGCTTTTCCATCGCCGAATACCAATGCCCGCGACTTGTTTTATTTTAGCAATGCCGGCGTTCAGGTTTGCTTTCCAGTTCCACAATAAAACCGGTGTCGTTGCAGGCGTGATTTGCATCAGGCCCGCTCCGCCGTCGCTCGTTCCATTTTTCCCAATATTGAAAGCCGGCGTGCCGCTGCTGGTGAACTGATGTAAATGGTTTTCCTGCTCGGCGATTTTCCAGAGAATAAGATGGAACGGGTAAGTCTTGCTGGCCGGATAATCACTCGGCTGCGGGGCCGCGTTAATCGCCGCCCTGATGAGGCTTGAGCTGGGGTCTTGCCCAACAATTTTTAATGTCGCCAGCGAAGCTGAAATGGCCTTGCCATCCACCGTGGCCTGCACTGAAAGGGTGAGTTGTCCTCCCTGGATTCCATTTTTCCATAATGAAGAAGGGATGACCAGATTCGGCCCATGGACTTTCAAACTTACGCTCTGCGTTTCACTGATCTGAGGCGATTTGCTGGTGAAACTAACTTTCGCCGTCCACGAAAAATCAATCGAGGCAGGGTTGCTTGATGTGCTTGATAACTGCGCCATCGCACTAATCTTGGGCATGGTTAACGTAACAGGATCGATCGAGAACGACGATTGTGGGGCGACGATCTTCAGTTGCGGGCCAGAAGCAACCTGAATCGAATTCGTCACGAACGTAACATTGATGTTTTCAGTCGGCACCGTGCTCGACACTGTTTCCGTGACGAAATAATTGCCCGGCGCGGTGTTGGCGGGAATCGTGACCGTCACCGGCCATTTGAATCGTTGCCCTGAAGGAAGGCTGATGTGAGACGACGCCGATCCGATCAACACGCCGCTTGGGGTAACGTTATTTCCCGTCGGTGTGCCGGTTTTGGAAAGACGCATGTTGGCATTGACCGTGCCGACAGCAACCGCAGGCCCGCCGATGAAGCTGACGCTCGCCTGCACCTTGATCGTCTGGCCGGCTTTGGCTGTGATTTTATCGCCGATGACATACGTCGGTATCTGAGTCGCAGTCTGCGTCGTGGTGGCTGAAGCCACCAACGCGCTTTCCGGAAGCAGGCTGGTCGTAGCGCTCAAAAAAGTTCGAGATTCAAGCGGCTCCGACACAAACGCTGAAAACAATCGATTTCGATGTGCCCGAACAACCCGACGTGAAGCCAGATTTCCACCACAACCCATCCGACCCTCCTCGATTGATAAAATCCTTTTGGGATCAAACCCACGATCTGTACGGCCAATAACGCGAAGAAAATCTAGTAAGGGTTCCCAACAGTGTCAAACGTATATTGGCAGCGGCATAAAACACCTGCGTTGCCGCTTTATGAACTGCCACGCCAATTGAAATGACGCATTGTTTCGGGAAATGAAAGCTGGCGGCGCGGATGATGATCATCGTCGCATTCATTGTTTTTAGCCTGGGCGGCGGATTCGGCGCAGCGCTCGCAACACGCATCACTCGAATGGCATCCGCCGCGTTTCTCGCTCTGCTCGCGGCCGTATCGTTCGATCTGCTCGCGTGGCGCATGCCGTTTGTCTCCGTTAGTATTGAAACGTTGGTCACACTCGCCGGCGTGATTGCGATGGGATTTGTCTTCGCCCTGTTCTTTCGCGTTTTAAAAAACTTCGATCCACGCAGCACAAATCGCCGGCCAGGGCTCGTCGTGATCGGCACACTCCTCTACACGATGCTCCTGCTGGAGGTTTCGGTGATGATACCGCTCATTGAGCGGCAACGGTTCGCGCAGGAGGTGATCTTGCGTCGCCGTCTTACAAAGGAACGCTTGAGGAGGCGACGCAGGCGTCGCGGCTACAATTCAGCGACACCCGCCATCAATCTCAGCACCTTTTCCTGCGTCGCTTGCTCTCGCGAAAGTTCACCGACGAGCTTTCCTTCCCGCATCACCAGCACTCGCGTTGACATTGCCAGCACTTCGGGAAGCTCCGAAGAGATGAGCATAATTGCCACGCCTTGCTGGGCGAGCTGATCGATCAATTCATGAATCGCGGCTTTGGCGCCAATATCCACTCCGCGGGTGGGCTCATCGACGATTAAAAGTTTCGCGCCGCGTCCCAGCCATTTCGCCAGGGCGATTTTTTGTTGATTTCCGCCTGAAAGTCCCGCGACCGGCGCTTCCAGTGAGGGCGTTTTCACGCGCAATCTCTCGAAATATTCCTGCGCGCCGCGCCGCTCTTCAGAGCGATTGAGCAACCCCAGCCTGCTGAGCCGCTCCAGCATCGCCAGCGAAAAATTTGCCCGCCCGCTCATGCCGAGCACCAATCCCTGGCGTTTGCGATCCTCCGGAACCAGGCCGATCCCCCGGCGCATCGCCGTTTTGATCGATCCCAGCGGCAGGGGGGCGCCATCGATCTGAACCGACCCCGTCGCCCGCTTATCCAATCCAAACACCGCCGTCGCGATTTCGCTGCGCCCCGCGCCGACCAATCCCGCAAATCCAACAATCTCGCCTGCCTTGATATCGAAATTCACATCGCTGAATTTCCCCGGCGAAGTGAACTTCTCCACCCGTAGCACCACATCATCTCGGCCCTTGCCCACGTGATGCGGCAGATAACTTTCGACCGCTCGCCCGATCATCATCTGCACGATGCGGTCTTGCGTCGCCTCCGCGCGGTCCATCGTGCCGACATATTTCCCATCGCGCAGCACGCTGATGCGATCGCACAGCCGAAAAACCTCGGGCAGGCGATGCGAAACATAAATCATCGTCACGCCTCGGCTGCGCAAATCTTCGATCATCTTAAATAGCCGCTGTGCTTCGGGTTCGGAGAGCGAACTGGTTGGTTCATCGAAAACAATCACACGGGCATTCACCCCAATTGCTGACGCAATCTGCACGAGTTGCTCCTGCGCCGTCGAAAGTGCGCGCATCGGCTGGCGAACATCCAGTAAAACCCCCAGCGGCGCCAGCAACGCCTCCGCCCGCCGATTCATCTCCCGGCGATTGAGCAGCAACCCAAGCCGCCTGGGATATTGCCCCATGCAAAGATTTTCCGCGACTGAAAGATCCGGACAAAAAGCCAGTTCCTGATGAACCATCGCGATGCCATTTCGCAGCGCATCTCGCGGGTTCGCGCAATCGCACTCCGCTCCATCCACGCGAATCGTTCCACTATCCGCACGATAAATCCCCGCCAGCACCTTGCCCAGCGTCGATTTTCCCGCCCCATTCTCCCCCATCAGCCCGTGACATTCCCCGCGCGCGATTGACAAGCTGACATTATTCAGCGCCGTCACGCCCGCAAACGTCTTGGTGATGGATTCGAATTGAATAAACATTCGTAGCTGCGACGCCTGCGTCGCCTCTTCTCATCTGAGGATTAAAGAAGGCGACGCATGCGTCGCGGCTACATTACTTCCCCAACCACTTATCCCACTTCTTTCCAAAATCCTTCGCGTTGTCCTTGGTCACTTCCGTCAGCGGATCGAAAATTTTCGTCTGCGGCGGGTCCTGATTCTTCACGATCTTGTCCAGCAGAATCTGCACCGACTTGTATCCCCACCCATAGCAATCCTGTGCCAGCAAAACCTGCACATGACCCGAATCCAGATAAGCAAGCTGCGGCGGAAGCGCATCCACCGAAACAACCTTCACCTCGCCCGGATTCCAGCGGCATGCATTCTTCGTAAATAGTGGCCAGCCACCCACCAGCGCCCAACCCTCAATCTCCGGATGCGTGCTCTGCGCACTCGCCAGCGCCTTGGCCGCCTCTTCCGGCGTTTCAACATGGTAAAAAACGCCGTCAGTCAGCAGCTTCATATTCGGGTGATTCGCCAGTTCGTCCTTTACACCCTTGACCCGGCGTTGCAGATTCGGAGCGCTCTGATTGCCCGCAAGAATCGCGATCGTTCCCTTGTCACCCATTTCCTTCGCGAGTTTCTGCATCACCAGCTTGCCGCAGGTTTCATCGTCCGTGCCGTAATAGCAGAGGCGTTTGGATTTTGGCGCATCCGAGTCGAAGCACATTACCACGGCGCCGTTGTCGATCGCTTTGTTGATCGCCGGCGTAACCGTATTAGCATCCGAGCACGAAACCGCGATCCCCTGCGCGCCGCTGTTGGCGATCTGCTCGATCGCCTGCGCTTGTTTCTGGGCATCTTCATCGGGGGGCGTTTGCCAGTCGATCGTCACATCCACGCCATACTTCGGCCCAAGCTCCTTCGCCGCATCTTTCGCGCCGGAATAAGCCGCCTGAAAGACCGGATTGGATTGGCTTTTCGCCACCAGCCCGATCGTGATCTTCTTATCCGCCGCCTGCGAATGCGATGCAAACATCATTCCCAGCACTGCCGCCGCCGTCGTACAAAGCACCTTGCGAAACATGAGTTTCCTCCTCGGGAAATGTGTAAAGGTTATCCTCTGGATTTGGCTCCTTTGAGCCGTCGTTGCTGAATGTATTGCCCCAACTGATCGACCGTCACCGCCAGAATAATCGCGATGCCCACGATGATCTTGCTGTATTGCTTGGACACCGAAAGTTCGGTGAATCCAAGATTCACTTCCTTGATGATGTCCAAACCATTTTCGATCAATTGCATCACCAGCGCCCCCAGAACCGCGCCCAGTGCCGACCCTCGCCCGCCGACCAGGCTTGCTCCGCCCACCACCGCCGCCGCGATAACCATCAACTCGTAAGTTTCACCGGTATTGGTCGCTGCCGATCCGTAATATCCGCAATTCACCATCGCCGCGATTCCGCAGGTCAAACCTGAAATCGCATAAACCCGCAGCTTGATCATGTTGACGCGAAGCCCGCTGAATCTCGCCGCCTCTTCATTACCGCCCACCGCATAATTTTCCCGCCCCTTGATCGTCAGCCCCAGATAAATCCATCCCGCGATCACGCAAATCAGCAAGATGATGAACGGCACCGGCTGAAGATGCACCGGCAGACCGTTGGCCCGCTGGTAGTCGTAGGTCTTCATCAGAAAATGATTGGTGAACGCATCGGGAAGGTTATTGTCGCCGCTCGGGATCGATCCTGTCTTCACCGTCACCAGCGCGATCCCGCGAAAAATGCTCATCGTCGCCAGCGTGACAATGAACGGGTGCATGCGCAGGCAAACCACCAGCAGCCCATTGATCAGTCCGCACGCAAGCCCAATTCCGATCGGAACCGCGATGGCAACCGGCAATACCTTGATCCCGGGCGCGCTTTCGTCGAATTTTTCCAGCACCGCCGCCGTCCCCAGCGCCGCCAGCCCAAAGATCGACCCAACCGAGATATCAATCCCGCCGGATACGATCACGCAGGTTGCGCCCACCGCCATGATCCCCATCCACGAAACCGGCGTGAAGACGTTCGGCAGCAAATTGTCAGGCCGAAAGAAATTATTAACTTCCTGCCCGCGCACCTTGACCGTCCCGCCGCCAAAAGTCAGGATCACGCCAATCAGCACGATTACGCCGATCAACCCCGCTTCCTGCATGCGTGGAAGTCGAAAAGACCGCTTCGGCGCGAGTGGCGTCGTGGATTCCAGGCTCGACTGCATCGTCATTACGACGGTAGAATAACAGTGCGGAAACGCTTTGGCCAGAAACCGGATTTTGATGCTTCCCACCGCCCCGATAACCTCTGTCCGCCTGGTTGCGATTGACCTGGACGGCACTCTTTTGGATCGCTCCAAAAAAGTCTCCGACCGGGCTGCTGCTGCTTTGAAATGTCTACCTGCCGCCGGCGTGAAGGTCGTCATCGCTTCCGCCCGGCCTCCGCGCAGCGTCCGGCATATTTATCAGGAACTGGGCTTGGACACCTGGCAAATCAACTACAACGGCGCCCTGATCTGGGATGAGCCCAACCAGCAACCCGTTTTCCACCGCCCCATGAACTCAAACCTTGTCGCCGCGATGATCGATCGATCGCGCGATATGTTCGAGGAAGTCCTCGTCACCTGTGAGATCCTAGATCGCTGGTATACCGACCGCGACGACCAAACCTACACCACCGAAACCGGCCGACTTTTCAAACCGGATGTCGTCGCCCCCGTCGAGCAATTCTGCACCGAGCCCATCACCAAGCTCATGCTCCTGGGTGATCCGATGATCATCTCCCGGCTGGAATCTCTACTGCTGGAAGAGTTCGGCGACAAAGTCACCATCCTCCACACCGATGATGAACTGCTTCAGATCATGGACAACCGCGTGAGCAAGGCCGTCGCCCTGCAAAAAGTCGCCGCCCACTATGGCGTGAAGCAGGAAGAGGTTATGGCCATCGGCGACGCCCCCAATGATGTCGGCATGCTCCAATTCGCCGGCGTCGCTGTCGCCATGGCCAACGCCCACAGCGTCGTCAAAGAAGTCGCCCACTGGATCGCCCCCTCAAACGACGAGCATGGCGTGCATGTGGCGTTGCAGCGATATGGGTTGTGTGAATGACGTTCTTGGACAGAAGAGGATGAACTAAATGGGGGGAAGTACCAGGCGTTCCACCAGTCCGAATTTCTCGCTCCATAAATTCGCGATGACGCTTTGTTTCATCGGCTTTCAGCTTCTCAAGAAATCGCTTCCGGTCACCCTCAATCTGTTGTGAAGCACCCAAAACCGCCCCACAATATTGGCAGCTTCTCCGGCTACGATTTGGAAGTGGCCGCCCACAGGTATGGCATTTGAAATCCATGTCAATTAGCCTATCGCCCTGGCAAGCGTGGAGCCAATTAGAAAATTTAGGCCAATTTCATTTCTTCGCCTTCTGCGTCTCTTTCGCCCAAGTATCCTTCAACGACACCGCCCGATTAAACACCCGTTTCCCGCCGCTCGAATCCTTATCCACCGAAAAGTATCCCAGCCGCTCAAACTGATATTTCTCGTTCACCGCCGCGTTCTTCAAACTCGGCTCCAGCTTGCATCCCGCCAGCACTTCTTCTGATTTCGGATTCAAATTTGCCTTCCAATCCTGCCCCTCCGGCACATCTTCCGGATCAGCTTTCGCGAACAAATGCTCATAGAGCCGCACTTCCGCATCCGCCGCGTGCTCCGCACTCACCCAATGGATCGTGCTTTTCACCTTCCGTCCATCCGGCGAATCCCCGCCGCGCGTCGCGGGGTCATAAATGCAATGAATCTCCGTCACATTCCCCGCCGTATCCTTCACCACATCCGTGCATTTCACGTAATACGCATATCGCAGCCGAACTTCATTCCCCGGAAACAGCCGAAAATACTTTGGCGGCGGCGTCTCGCGAAAATCATCCTGCTCGATATACAGCACCCGCGAGAAGGGCACCTTCCGATTCCCCGCGCTCGCATCTTCCGGATTATTTACCGCATCCAGGTCTTCGCTCTGTCCTTCAGGATAATTCGTGATGACCACCTTCAAGGGCCGAAGCACCGCCATCCGCCGCGGCGCACGCTTGTTCAAATCATCCCGCAGAAAATTCTCCAGCACGCCAATCTCAACCGTGCTGTCGAACTTGTTCATCCCGATGTGCTTGCAGAAGGCGCGAATTGCCTCCGGCGTGTATCCGCGACGGCGAAAGCCGCTGATCGTCGGCATCCGCGGATCATCCCAGCCGCGAACGATCTTCTCCTGCACCAGCGCCAGTAGCTTACGCTTGCTCAACATCGTGTAGCTGAGGTTCAGCCGCGCAAATTCAATCTGCTGGGGATGCCAAATCTGCTTCTCATTTGGTCGATCCTTATTCACCGCATCAATAAACCAGTCATACAGCGGCCGATGGTTCTCAAACTCCAGCGTGCAGATGCTGTGCGTGATTTTCTCCTGCGAATCCTCAAACCCATGTGCCCAGTCATACATCGGATAGATGCACCACTTGTCGCCGGTGTTGTGATGCGTCTCATGCAGAATGCGATACATCACCGGATCGCGCAAATTCACATTCGGCGAAGCCATATCAATCTTCGCCCGCAGCGTCTTGCTCCCATCCGGAAATTCTCCCTTGCGCATGCGATCGAAGAGATCGAGATTCTCCTCGGCAGGCCGATCGCGAAACGGGCTTTCCTTCCCACCCGCCGTCAACGTGCCGCGATGCTGCCGCATCTGGTCGGCCGTCTGATCATCCACATACGCCAGCCCCTTTTTGATTAGCTCCACAGCATACTCATACATCAAATCGAAATAATCCGACGCCCACAGTTCTTCCGCAGGCTTGAAACCGAGCCAGGTCACATCCTCTTCGATCGAGCGAACGTATTCTTCCTCTTCCTTCGCCGGATTGGTGTCGTCATAGCGAAGATTGCACAACCCGCCGTACTCCAGCGCCACGCCGAAGTTCAGACAGATGCTTTTGGCGTGCCCGATATGCAAATACCCATTCGGCTCCGGCGGAAACCGCGTCGCCACACGCCCATCCCATTTGCCGGTGCGCAAATCTTCTTCAATAATCCGCCTGACAAAGTCGAGACCCGCAGGCTCCTCATTGTTGGTTTTGTTGACGTTCTTTTCATCCATGACGGTGATAGTAGATAGTTGATAGTGGATAGTCGATAGTCACTCGACGAGTGATCAATCTAAACGAACGCGAAATCGCAAGCGACGACTGATCGCTGCTAGGCGGTCGAGGCGTCGCTTGCGATTTCGCGTCCGTTTTTGAACTCA
>DATAPK010000427.1:0-5465 GCA_036265245.1 Tepidisphaeraceae bacterium
TCTCCAGAGCGGCAGCTTGAACAACTTCTCTTTCACATTGCAAGTTCCCGAACCCTCGCTTTTGGTTGTCACATTCACAAGCGCCATGTTCATCTTACGTCGCCGACGGCGCTAATCTTGCTTAGCTTCCCGTAAAAGATAGACTGACTTTCTTGCAACCTGCTTTTGGGTAGAGGTTGGGGCGGCATCTCTTTGGGAAGGGTATATCATGAAACGGGCAAGGGCGCTATTCAACCACATTTGCGACGGAATTATTCATCGAAAGACAATTGATTTTCGGCGCGATTTTTGTGAACCGCTGGAGGAGCGGCGATTATTGAGTGCGAATGACCCCGTTCTTGTTGTGATAGAAGCCATTCAAGATAAAACGGGTATTCCAACTATAAGTGAGGTTGAGCCGCATCTCTGGCATAGCCCATCGGAGTACCTCTTTAACCCGCATGATTTCCTTGACGATCCCCCACCGTGGAAGACCACTCGGATCAGGACCTGGATGGGGATGGCTATATCGATGACGCGTATGGCTGGAACTTTGATAAGAACACTCCGAATATCGCCGGGCCGAACAATAGCTCTGATACGGTCATCGATTATGGGCATGGAAAATTCGTCACTGAAAAAGCCTTAGATGTTTTCACAGAGGCGGGGTCGGTGGCGGACAATATCAAGATCATGTACGTGATCGACACTGGCATGGAGCAGTTGCATCACGGCTCGGCTGCGCTGAACTACATTCTTTATCAAAAGCAACACGGTGTAAACATCATTGCGGTAGCGGAGCCGCAATCATGGACGGATCGATTGGGAGCTGAAGATTTAGAGTCCAACGGCATCCTCTCATTCACTAGTGGCATGGGCAATAACAAAGATATGGATGATATGGCGGCGCTCCCATCGGTTGATCCGAATTATCATCCAACTGATATTTCGCAAGCATTCTACAACGCGACGCCACGCCTCGAGATTCAAGAGGCGCCCGTGACCGGCGGCGAGGGCAATGACATCATCACCGGCATTTATGCGGTGGACAATTTTGAAGCCGTTTTCTGGACGGCGATGCGAACGGGGATGGCATTGTCAATTTGCTTGACATTAACGAGGTTGCCAGCAACTTCGGTCACACGGGGGGCGACGGTTCGCAAGGTAATTTTAATTATGATGAGATCGTGGATCCGACCGATTTTGATTTGATCGCTGCTCATTTCGGATCATTGGAGATCAGTCGCGGCGGGGACTGGACCAACGCCGGCGGCAACGACAGCATCGACGGCGGCGCTGGAAGCGACACGATCAACGCCGGGGCCGGGGATGACTTCGTCACCGCCGAGGATGGCTCATCCGATTCTCTGGATGGCGGGAGCGGCACGGACACGCTGGCCACGCTCGATTACGGGCTCGATACGTATAGTGGTGGTTTTGAATCCCTGAGCCCGCTTCAGGTGAATAAAGCCAATGGCGTGAACGGAACCACCTCGCTTGGCGATGCGATTGCTTATGCGAATACCCATGCCGGGCCTGATACGATTACGTTTGATCCGGCTGTGTTCGGTTCCACGTCGCGCACCATCTACGCATCGGATTTGGAGATTGGGGACAGCAGCGGAACTACAACGATAGTTGGGCCGGGGGTCGATTTGCTTACGGTCAACGCAAACGGCGCGGCTCATGTCTTCTCAACGTCTCAGACCGTCAGCATCAGTGGAATAACGCTGACGGGCGCGAACGAAGATGATGACGATGAGATTAATGGAGGCGCTGTTTACAACACCGGCATATTGAGCATGAGTGGATGCAACATTCACGGTAACACTACTTACGCCGATGGCAGCGGCATCTATTCGAGCGGCACGCTGAATCTGACGAACTGCTCCATTGGCGCTAACAGCACAACCAACTATTCAGGCACGGATGGCGGCGGCGTCTTCATTGCTTCAGGAATCGCCAATATCATCGGATGCACAATCGCCAATAACTACGCCTCTGAAAACGGGGGCGGCATTTGCGTCAGTTCAGGAACGGTAAGCCTCGTCAACAGCACGATCGCCGATAATATTTCTGATGGATATGATGATGGGGGTGGCGGTGGAGGGATTTTTAGCTATAGCGGCACGCTCAACATCATCAATTGCACGATTTCAGCCAATCACGCCGACGATGGTCGCGGTGGAGGAATCTACAACTTTGACGGCACGCTGACGATGAAAAATAGCATCGATGCCGGCAACTTCTGCGATTTTGAAGGTGCCGAAGACATTTACGGCGGGTTCGTAATTCATGGCACAGACAAAAATCTGATTGGTGGCGACGCCGGGCTGGGCGCGCTGGCCGACAATGGCGGACCGACTGAGACGATGGCCCTTCTTTCGGGCAGCGCCGCCATCTCAACGCGGGCAATAACAGTTTCATTCCAACCGGGGTTACCGCCGGCCAACGCGGCAGCAACCGCGTCGATGGCAGTACGGTGGACATTAAGGCATATGAGGCGTAAATCCCGCGATTAGATTGCACTCTCTGGCAACCATTTGCCCGGTTTCGTATGATTTAGGCATGTCATTGCCGACTTACGTTCAGGACCACCTGCAAGGGTGGATCTGCGGGGGGATCGCCGTCCTTGGATTGGCGATTTATGGGTTTACCGACCTGCTGCGGCTTAGCATCGGGCGGATTTGGGCGATTTCGGGGGTTTGCTTCGCGGAGAGCGTGCGGCGGAAGATTTGGCTGATTACGCCGCTGGCGATCATCGGCGTGATTATTGTGGCGCAGCTTCAGCGGCCTAACGACGAGCGCGATGCGATTCGCCAGACGATCACGTTTTGCTTATTTGCGACGGGCATGCTGGTTTCGATCACGGCGATCATCCTGGCTTGCACGAATCTGCCCCGGGAGATTGAAAACCGGGTGATTTATACGATTGTCACCAAGCCGACGACCCGGCTGGAGATTGTGCTGGGGAAAATCATCGGGTTTGCGCGCGTGGCGGCGCTGATTCTGCTCATCATGGGGCTGTTTACGTTTGGATATCTGCACTGGCGGGCGTGGCGATTTGAGAGCGGGATTCGGGATCGGCTGGCGATGCCAGGCGAGGTTGATGCGGTTTCCAGGCCGACGCTGGAATATTACCGCGATGCGGGATTGCTCACGGCGCGGGATATGGCGTTTACGCCGGATGTGGAAGTTTATGGGCGTTTGCCCGAGGCGGGTGATCCGAGACGATTTATGCCTGACATGGCAGACGGCAGCATTCTCGTGCCGTTTGAGGTGTTGCCGACCGATCTGCTGCCTCCGGGGGTACCTTCTAGCGCGAATATTCAGCCGGGCATAAGTGGTTTGGTGGTGAGAGTGAAGATGGGGGCGCAAAAGATTCCGGGATATGTGAGTCCGTCGCCGCAGAGCAATTTGCCGCCGACCATCGCGGCCCCGACGACGCAGGCGAACAACTACCTTCCGCCGCCGGCCATCGCGGTGCAGTTTCTGGATGATAATTCGAGCGACATTTTCCCGTCGCGCGACATCAACAATGGCCAACCGTTTTTGCTGACGGATTTGGACGGCAAAAAGCCATTGAATGTTTTGATTCCGCCGGCGTCGGCACAGTTGATTTACAAACCCGGAAGCGGCATGGATAAGCCGTTGCGGTTTTCTGTGCGGATCAACGGGGTGGTGCCGGGATGGGATTATTTTGTGGATCCTGATCCGTTGGAGGTGGTTGTCGTGCCGGTTCAGGGACACGATCCCCGGAAGTTGCTGCCGATGACCGACCCGCGCGTTGGAAAACCCGCGCAGCCGATTTTTCATGGGCGAGAAGGAACCGCCGGCCAGCAGATTCGTGGCGGCGAGCATGCACCGGTGGCGGTTTATCGCTTCAGTGGCGAGGCGCCAGCGGATAGCAACGGCGATCTCACGTTTGAGTTCAAAACAAATGTCGAACGCAATTCGGATTACAGCGAAGCTGGGGATAATTCCACGCATGTGACATTCACCGCGTTTGATCGGGATACGAATCAGGAATCGCCGCCGGTGAAGATGGCGCTGGAATCGAGCCGGCTGTCGTATTTCCGGATGCCGGCGAAATTTGTTCAAAGCGGCAATTTCGATATTCGCATTCGCTGCGATTCCAACGAGCAATATCTTGGGCTGCTTACCGATTCGCTGGGCATGGTGCGCGCGGTGGAGGGATTCGATTTCAATCTCATCAAGAGTCTGACGATTATGTGGTTGATGGCGATCCTGGTGATCACGATCGCGATTTTTACGAGCACGTTTCTCTCCTGGCCGACAGCAATCGTGCTGACGCTGCTGATTTTGCTGGGGCGATGGGGAATCGAGCAGCTCGGCGATGCGACGCAGCCGGGCATTGGTAATTTGATTGCAACCGATATGGGATTTACCGATCCGAATAAGGCAAAGGTGGTGAGTTCGATGGCCGAAGCGCTGGCGGGGGGCTTGAACGTGCTGGCGAAAGTGCTGCCGGATTTTTCGCAGTTTGCGGCGACGGAAGACATCGAGCGGGGATTGGTCGTGCCGGTTGATAAACTTGCAGCGGCAATGGAAGTGTTGCTTTGCTATGGCCTGGCGACGCTTGCGCTGGCGTATGTGAGATTGACATGGGTTGAGGTGGCGCCATGAGCAGGGCGGTTATTGTTTGCATTCTGATCGTCGCCTTGATCGGGTCGGGATTGACTCGTCAGTGGGCGGATAACGTGCGCGGCGAGCCGGTGGTCGCGGCATCTAATTCCGGGAGATCGCTCAGCGGGATGAACAGCTATGCGCTGGCGCTGCTGCTGGGCGGCTTGCGCGGGCCGCTGGTGATGTTCCTTTGGAGCAGCAGCGAATCGCAGAAATCGGAAAACAATCTCGAAGATTTCGATTCCAAGGTGGAATGGATTCGCCTGCTTCAGCCGGAGTTTGACACGGTTCATATCTTCGAGATCTGGAACAAGGCGTACAACATCAGCGTGAAGATGACGACGCTGGGGAACAAATACGCCGCCATCCTCGATGCGCTGGATTATGCGCACAGCGTGGATGCGGAGAAGCCAAACGATATCAACATCGTGTCAGCGATCGGCGGGATTTTTCTGGATAAACTCGGCGGGGCGACGGAGAAATTTTATTACCGAAAGCGTGTGCGTGCTGAGACGCAGCCGCACGCCACCGACATGGCGATTCGCCGGCGCGATATCGCTGTGCGACGCACTGAACTCGATCCCATTCTCGATGATGATTTCAATATCCTGCCGGAGCTGATCAAGCCGAGGATGGATAAGCCGCTGGTTGATCCGCTAAATGCGGCGAATCGATACGATGGCAGCGAGTTGCAATTTCTTCCGCAGTTTCAGCCTTATCTTTATGGTGTTTCGCCACTGGCGCTGGCGTATAACTATGACAAGCGGGCGCAAATGTTGCAGATGCTTGGAGGTCAGCGGCACGCGCAGCTTTCGGATCTGGTGATCGACAGTCGGCCG
>DATAPK010000428.1:0-7973 GCA_036265245.1 Tepidisphaeraceae bacterium
GGGATGAAGCCTACGAAAGATTCCAAAAGATCCTGGCGCGATGACCCGCGTGGAATTGAACCATTGAATCATTAAAAGAATGCTTCCTCCAATGATTCAATGATTCAATGATTCAATCCGATCGCTTCGCTCCGCCCCATCGTCCTCATAAACCTTAATCAACCGCACCCCCATCAGCATCGCCAAACACAACGCCTCCTGCCGCGGAATCGATGTCGGCGGGCATTCGATGTCTTCGTTCTCGCACAGCACTTCGATGCGGGATGCTGGATCATCCGGCAAATGCCCAAGCGTCAATCGCACGCCATGCACATGAGTAAACGGAATAAATCGCTGATGCCAGAATTTCCCAAACCCGCTGCGTAAACGAATCTGCCGCCGCCGCGATTGGATCGTGATCTCAAACCGGCATCGATACGAAACAATCGACACCACCACAAAGATCGTCCCCAGCCCCGCGCTCATGTACCCTTCCCATCGTCCCTGCCAAAACGCCAGCGTCGCAAGGAACAGATGAAGCAATCCAAGCCCGGCAAAAAAAACGACCGAAGTCCAATTGGGAGATGTGCTGAAGATCAGGTCGGGAGGCGATGACGCCTTCGCGGATTCTTCGATTTCCCTCGCCTGCATCGCAACCTCCGAAGCGTGCTCGAAACATACGGGTGGGAACCGATACGCTTACCTCACTCTAGTTCTCCAGCCATCCCCCGGCAACAAGAAAATCCGCAACGGGTTAACACAGTGAGCACAACCATTCTCCCCCGCCCTTGCCCACCCTTCACAAGATCACCTCGACCCGTCGCTTGCGATTTCGCGTCCTTCAAGCTGACCGCCCAATCAACGCTTCTCCCAACCAAAAATCCCCGCTATCCTGCTCTCATGTCATCCACCCTCCGTTGGGGCATCCTCGGCACAGGCAACATCGCCAAACAATTTGCCGCCGGCATGACCTCCTCCCGCCGCGGCAAAATCACCGCCGTCGGATCCCGAACCCCCGAATCCGCCCGCGCCTTCGCCCAAACCCACCGCATCCCTTCCCAACACGATTACGAAAATCTGCTTCTCAACCCCGCCGTCGACGCCATCTATCTTTCCCTCCCCAATTCCCTGCACCACGAATGGACAATCAAAGCCCTGCGAGCCGGCAAACACGTTCTCTGCGAAAAACCCTTCGCCCTCAACGCCGCCCAATCCACCGAAATGTTCGACATCGCCCAAAAAACCGGCCGAGTCCTCGTCGAAGCCTTCATGTATCGCTCCCACCCCTACGTCGCCGCCGTTGACGCCGCCATCCAATCCGGCATCATCGGCCAACCCCGACTGATCCGCACCAGCTTCTGCTACCGCACCACCAAAATCGCCGGCAACGTCCGCTTCGCCCCCCAACTCGCCGGCGGCGCACTCATGGACGTCGGCTGCTACTGCATCAACTTCTCCCGGCACTTCGCCGGCGCAGAACCATCCAAAATCCACGCCGCCGCCAAATTCCACACCACCGGCGTCGATGAAATCACCTCCGCCACACTCGAATTCCCGAACAGCCTCCTCGCCACCTTCACCTGCGGCATGTCCCTCCAAGCCGACAACACCGCCGCCATCTGCGGAACCGACGGCTATATCGAAATCGCCTGGCCCTGGAAACCCACCCCCGGCAAAGGCGGCTACATCCTCGCCCGCAGCACCCCGCCGAGGCAGGATCAGAAAAACGCCTCCGCCCCACCCACTCCGCCCCGCCAGGAATTCAAAATCGATATCGACCAGGATTTATACGCCCTAGAAGCCGATGACTTCGCCGCCACCGTCCTCGACAGCAAACCGCCCTCCATCACCCGCGACGACACTCTGGGCAACATGCGCGTCATCGACGAAATTTGCACTCAAATCGGCCTGCACTTCTGATTCGCGATAGAATCACCCCCATGCCCGACGCAACCATCATCGGTGCCGGCCCCGCTGGTTGCATCGCCGCCCTCATCCTCGCCCGTGCCGGCTGGAAAATCCGCTTAGTCGAACAGCATCGCTACCCCCGCGACAAAGTCTGTGGCGAATGTCTCAGCGCCTTGGGAATGACCGTTCTCACCCGCCTCGGCCTCAGCGATCGCTTCAAAAATCTCCAGCCGATCTGTCTCACGCAAACGCTCATCCATTCCCCCGACGGCAACACCCTTTCCATCCCCATGCCCCACGCCATGTGGGGAATTTCCCGCAGCCGCCTCGATCAATGGCTTCTCAACGAAGCCCGCGCCGCCGGCGCCGAAATCCTCCAACCCGCCCGATGCGAACAAATCCGCCCGCACATCATCCTTCGCGATCTCATCACCAACGAGATGTCACAATTCGACGCCTCCTGGACATTGCTCGCCGACGGAAAATGTCTCCCGGGAAATCACCCTCCCCCTTCAACCGCCGACCTCGGAATCAAAGCCCACTTCACCCACATCACCGGCCCGCGCGATGCCATCGAACTCTTCACCGTCACCGGACACTACGGCGGCGTCGCCCCCATCGAAAATAATCTCTGGAACATCGCCTTCAGCGTCCCCCAAAAACGCATCGCCTCCTGCCGCGGCAACATCGACCAACTCTTCACCCAAATCCTCCAGGAAAACAAAACGCTCCAAAAACGCTTCTCCCAAGCCCAGCGCATCATCGACTGGCTCGCCGCGCCCCTCCCCCGCTTCGCCCCATCGCGCCCCTGGCCCCCGCGCATCATCCCCCTCGGCAACACCGCCGCCGCCCTCGAACCCATCGGCGGCGAAGGCATCGGCCTCGCCATGCGCAGCGCCCAACTCGCCGCCCAAATGCTCCTCTCCGGCCAATACCACCCAATCCAACTCCAAAACCAATACAAAACCCTCTGGCGCACCCGCACCCTAACCTGCCGCGCCGCCGGCTTAATCGTCTCCCAACCCAACCTATCCAACTGTATCACCCCCAAACTCAAACGACTCACTCCCCTGACGCGCGGAATGATGATGCTAATGGGCAAAAACTGAACCAATGACCAAGGACAAAGGACCAATGACCAAATCCGAATGACCAATGAAATCCCAATTCCCAATGACCCAATTGGACATTGAGTATTGGTCATTGATTGGTCATTCGGATTTGGTCATTGGTCATTCGCTACATGCTTTCTCGGATCCGTCGCCGCGATGATTTCGCTTACCCCCGTCTGATTGAACCCCTTAAACCCCTCGTTCCGCTCCAGATTTTCCAGATGCGATCCAATCGCCCCCTGCTCCCTGAACTGCTTCGCCTGCTCCTCACTGATATACCCCGCCGCCAGCGCCCGCGCGATCCGCCTCTCGCTCACCTTCCACCGCTCCCCCTCCGTAAACGCCTGCCGCAGATATGTAAAATTCGTAAACGGCTTCATCGTCCGCACATCTTCCTTCTCCAACTGATCGCGCAACGACTCAAAATCAAACTGCGCCTCCAGATGGTGCATCCCCGCCTGCAAAATCGCCTCCCCATGCAGCGCACACCAAAGCCCCACCGTCCCCAAAGTCTTTCGCTTCGCCAGCAGCTCATGCGAAAAATCCCCCACCAACTCCTCTGGCGAAAGATCCACATCATTAAACGTGATAATCCCCGTCACCGGCTGCTCCATCACCTGCGCCCCCCATCCCGCCTCCTTCCCCGCATAAAACCGCTCGCGGCAAACCAACCCCAGCTTCTCATGCACAGCAACCAAATCCTTAAAATGCTCCCGCGATGATCGATACGTATGATGATCGTGATTCGCCCACCCCATCCCCAGCTTATCCTGCCGCCCCTTCTGCACCTGCGCCGCCCGATTTTTCCGCTGCCAATATTCCCGCTCCGCCGCGAAAAATAAATCGCAAGTCAGATCGCGACCCAAATCTTTGATCGCCGCATCCAAAAGTTGATTCAGATGCGCAAAACCCTCCGCATCATTTTCAAAATCTCTCCTCCGCGTCCGCAGTTTTTCCAGATGACTCAATCGTTCCGTCACAGGAACCGATGATTTGCCGGCCTGATCCCACGCCCTCGCCCCATTTTTTTCCATGACGACCAGTGACGTTCCATTTTCCTTCCCCACCACCGCTTTCCGCACATTGCTCAACGGCCCGCCAACAATTTCCACCTCCAACCCATTCGCCGCCAGAAAATCCACCACCGATTCAACCTTCACCCCAATCTCCATCTGTTTCCCCTCACCCACAACAACCGGCGGAAACATCCCGCCCCCATGCTGATAAACCCCATTCTGTTTCGCATACCCAACCCCCTCCATTTCCGACACCCGCCCATCATCCCCCCGCAGCGTGATATACGCGATCCAATCATAAAACCGCGTCCCCGTCTCCTCTTTCATTCGCCTGGCAAGTTCTGCCGCATACTCATTCCGCGACAAAAATTCATCCACAATCCCCCTCACAAACCGCTCCGCCTGCGGCTGCGGCTCCCAATGAAACGCCTGCAACGGGTTAAGTTCTATCGTAGACATTAAAAGCACCTCGTCTCGAAAGCCGATAATGATGATATCGGACGAATTCCGAGCTTAGAATACATTCTAGGTCCACTTGTAGCCGCGACGCCTGCGTCGCCTCTTAAATCTTCTCGCTCAAGGGCGACACATACCTCGCGGCTACAACAACGTGGTTCGTCAATCGTCGAAAGGAGTCGCCTCATGCACAACGTTCTCCTCCTCGGCGCCGGCAAGATCGGCACCGCCATCGCCAAATTCCTCTCCCAGACCGGAGACTACGATATCGTCGTCGGCGATATCGACGAATCCTCCCTTCGCCGAATCGATCGAACCGCCAACGTGCGCACGCTCCGCCTCGACAGCGCCGATCCTCGCGCCCTCGAATCCGCCATGCGCAATCGCCAAAGCGTCCTCTCCGCCCTCAATTTTTCCTTCAACCCCAAGATCGCGCAGGCCGCCCTCAACACCGGCCTCAGCTATTTCGATCTCACCGAAGACGTCGCCACCACCCGCGCCGTCAAAGAAATTTCCACCCACGCCAAACCCAATCAGATCTTCATGCCCCAATGTGGCCTTGCCCCCGGCTTCGTCTCCATCGCCGCCCATCACCTCGCCAAGCAATTCGACAAGCTCGATTCCGTCCGCCTGCGCGTCGGCGCCCTCCCGCAATTCCCCACCAACGAGATGAAATACAACCTCACCTGGAGCACCGACGGCCTGATCAACGAATACGGCAACCCCTGCGAATCCATCCACGACGGCCAACTCATCGAAGTCCTCCCACTCGAAGGCCTCGAACATTTCAGTCTCGACGGCATCGACTACGAAGCCTTCAACACCTCCGGCGGCGTCGGCACCCTCTGCGAAACACTCGACGGCAAAGTCCGCTCCCTCAACTACAAAACCATCCGCTACCGCGGCCATCGTGACCTCATGTGCTTCCTCATGAACGAGCTTCGCCTAAACGACCGCCGCGCAATCCTCAAAGATATTCTGGAAAACTCCGTCCCCATCACGCCCCAGGATGTCGTCCTGATTTTCTGCACCGTCAGCGGCTGGAAAGATGGCCACCTCACCCAAATCACCGACGCCCGCAAAATCTATCACGGCCAATTCCTCGGCGAATCCTGCAGCGCCATCCAAATCACCACCGCCGCCAGCATCTGCGCCGTCCTCGACCTCCACGCGCACAACAAATTGCCATCCACCGGCTTCATCAGACAGGAACAAGTCGACCTCAACGATTTCCTGAACAACCGCTTCGGCTGCTGCTACGCCTCCGACCACGTAAAGCGAGAAATTCGTCCCCCCACCGTAGCCAAAGCCTCTTAACCCCGAATCGGCGCTATAATTCGCTTGCGATTTCGCGTCTGTTTATGACACCTCAAACCCTCCAACATCTAGGCCTCACCGAACACCAACCTGGCTGCGCCATCGGCAACAAATGGATTCCCACCACCGGAAAATCCACCCCCGCCAAATCCCCCATCGACGGCCGAACCCTCGCACAAGTAACTTGGGCAACACCAAACGATTTGAACGCCACCATCGAAGCCGCCCAAAACGCTTTCTTGAACTGGCGTCTCACCCCCGCCCCGCGCCGCGGCGAATTCGTCCGTCGCCTCGGCGAAAAGCTCCGCGCCCGTAAATCCGATCTCGCCAATCTCGTCTGCTGGGAATCCGGCAAAATCCTCGTCGAAGCCCTCGGCGAAGTGCAGGAAATGATCGACATCTGCGACTTCGCCGTCGGCCTCTCTCGCCAACTCTATGGCCTGACCATTGCCTCCGAACGCCCCGGCCACCGCATGATGGAACAGTGGCACCCCCTCGGCATCGTCGGCATCATCACCGCCTTCAACTTCCCCGTCGCCGTCTGGGCCTGGAACGCCGCCCTCGCCTTCGTCTGCGGCGACCCCGTCATCTGGAAACCCAGCGAAAAAACCCCGCTCTGCGCAGTCGCTTGTCAAAATCTATTACAGGAAGTCATCAAAGAATCCCCCGACCTTAACATCCCCGCCGCCATCTCCAATGTAATCATCGGAGATGCAACCATCGGCCAGCCGCTTGCGGCTTCGCGGACAATCCCCCTCATCTCCGCCACGGGCTCCACCAAAATGGGAACCTCCGTCGCCCAAACCGTCGCCGCCCGCCTGGGACATTCCCTCCTGGAACTCGGCGGCAACAACGCCATGATCCTCACCCCCACCGCCGACCTCCAACTCGCCACCCGCGCCATCACCTTCGCCGCCGCCGGCACCGCCGGCCAACGCTGCACCACATTGCGAAGACTAATCGTCCACAACTCCATCAAAGCGGATGTTGTCTCAAGACTCAAAACGATTTACTCGCGCCTAAAAATCGGTGATCCAACGCAAACCGATGTTCTCGTCGGCCCCCTCATCGATGAATCCGCCTTCAACGCAATGCAACATGCTCTCAGTTTAGCGACGCCGCTCGCGGCGAGTATCTTCGGAGGAACCCGCGTCACAAACGAAGTCCCAACAGGGGGCTTCTACGTCCACCCCGCCATCGTTGAGATTTCAAAGGACGCCCCCATCCTAAAAGAAGAAACCTTCGCCCCAATCCTCTACGTCATCGGCTACGAAACCCTCGAAGAAGCCATCGCCATCCACAATGACGTCCCGCAAGGCCTCAGCAGCGCCATCTTCACGAGCGATATGCGAGAATCCGAACTCTTCCTCTCCCCCGCCGGCTCCGACTGCGGCATCGCCAACGTCAACATCGGCACCAGCGGCGCCGAAATCGGCGGCGCCTTCGGCGGCGAAAAATCCACCGGCGGCGGCCGAGAATCCGGCTCCGACGCCTGGAAAAACTACATGCGCCGTACCACCAACACCATCAACTATTCCAAAGATCTCCCCCTCGCCCAAGGCATCAACTTCGACGTGTGAATCAGAAAAGTTCGCCCCAGAGGCTCAGAAACCGCAAAGAAAAGAATTGACGCAAATCAGAATTCAAGCATGCGCGGCGGTGGCACTTTAGTGCCACTGTTTTTTTCGCAAAGTCATCGCACCTTCCAATCCCAACAGTATGAACCACGAATTTCACGAATCCTCACGAATAAAAAATGCTACTGAATTATTCGTGTTCATTCGTGAAATTCGTGGCCAATATTTTTCTTCTTCGTGCGTCCCCCGCGCCTCTGCGGTGAATCATCTTCTCAAATCCATTTACTCAACCCCTCACTGCGAACAGACCACTTCCCATCCCCCGGAAACCCCGGCGAATTCCCGCTCGACCCTTCCCACCCCGCAGCCATCAGCGCAATCGCCCCCAGCAACCCCCCATTCGCCGGCAAATACGCCGTCAAATTCGCCCGCTGATACACATGCCCATTCGGGTGATAAAGATTCTTAGGGGAATCCACCAGCAACGCCTTGATCGCCAGTTCCGCCTCCCCCACCCGCGCCGCCGCCATCGCCGCCATCGGAAAATCCCACCCCCACGCCCGGTCCCACTCCCAAACCTCCATCACTTTCCGCACTGATTTCCGCAT